>JAKAIQ010000167.1 GCA_021825035.1 Deltaproteobacteria bacterium
CCGGGAATGCCTGTTTTTGACATTATTTTAAGCTTGTAGTACTCGTGAGCGTCGTAAACAACGCTCCTGCCCAAAAGCTTTAAAACAAGCCCGGATGGCATCAGTTCCGGGTCGTGAAAATGATATAGGTCTGCCTTCTCCCTTATAGCCAAGATCAGTATGTAAAGCGGAATTATAAGTAGTCTTGCAAATTTGCCGTTAAGTTCAGGGACTGCCTTAATCGCAATGCCGTCCAGTATCTCGTCAGTTGGATGAGGTGCAATGACGGCGGTATCATATCCTGCTATTGCAATGCTTTTAGCCTGCTTATAAAAAATTCGTTCGTCGAATGCCGTGTGCGACGAAGTCAGGATGCGCACTTTAGGTTTCAGGCTCAATTTCCCTCCGTTTCGCCGGAACTTATCCAGCTTTTTTTCCTGTGCAGGGTTAGATATTTATGCGTCTTGAACCCGAAATAAGCCACTTTTGAAGGCATTTTTATCGCCCTGAAGCACGGTTTGAGTTCGCCGCCCCAGCCCCTGTAGAACCTTTCGACGCCCATGAGCGATGAGCCTTCAAAGTCGAAATCGAGTCCCATTCCGAGGGCGTCATTGATCATTCTTTCAAAAATAAGCATATTGATGTGGCTATCCCTGCGGATTGTGGAGTTCATGCCGCCCACAAGTGAATACGCGGTGCGGTTATCCCAGACCATTATTGCGGCGCATACCGGCTTGCCGTCCCTGTCGTTTATGAGATAAGATTTTCCGGAATTTTTATTTCTAACGGCTTCCCACCACTTCGGAAGTCTGGAATATTGCGCAACCTCGAATTTCTTGGTCTTCATGGTTTCCTGGAACGGCAGGTCCATATCGCAGAAAGGCGCATCTGTTATTATCCCGGAGTAACCTTCTCTGTCGGCCTCTCTTCTGGCGTCTTTTAAAAAACGTCTTGTTTTCTTTGACATGTTGCTACGCCAGCTCTCCGCGCTGTTGGCCTTGATAACATAGGTATATAACACCTGGGTCTCGAACCCGTTCCACATGAACGGCATCAGGTCGTTGCAGAATCTCCACAGATGGAAATCGTAGAAATCCAGTCTTGGGAGAGATTGCAATGAGCAAAGAATCTCTTTCTTGGCGTGAGAATATATCGATGGCCTGCCTGGTCTTGAGCACGCCCTGAATATAGGGCCGTTTATGGGTGTAAGAGGCGGTTTTGTAAGGCCCTTTACACCGAATAAATTCAGCGCCCTTGGCATACCGGGAAACCGGGATACATAGACGGGCATCCCGGATTGTATTTCTCCATTTTCATCAAAGAGAACATGGATTTCAAAATCGAGGCCCCATGCTTTGTGCCACCACGAAGTATGGAAGATAGCGCCGTTTCCAGCATACACAAAACGATCCCATTCATCATAGCGATTTTTATCTAAGGCCTGCATGGTTTTATTCTCCTGGACGTTTTTACGTCGGGCGGTTCAACATGCCAGGTTTTGCGATCCAGGGCATAGATAATTCCAGCCAGAGAGAAAAGAAACCTGTGGTCGTTTATGTCGCCGGATTTGAGGGCGTTCAAAATAGTAAAGAAATAGACAGAGAATATAGTGGCTGCTGTATAGAAATCTTCGCCGCGTGTTTTCCTTGCAAATGAATAACCCTTCCGGATACTCCAGTACAGGAACAATACGATTGATACAAGACCGAAGATACCAAGTTCAGCCCACATCTCAAGAAGGACGTCATGAGGGTAATGGAACATGTTTCCTTTTTCATCTAACCCCTCGTAATATATGGTGAAGCCGCCTATACCAAGGCCGGTAAAAAAATAGGGCATGGCGCTCACCGCTTTAAGGGCTGATTTTGCCATCCACTCCCTCTCCAGGACTGACCTCCCGCCCCCTTCGTCAAACAGCATCATCCTCGACGTCATTCTTGTGAAGTCCTGATAGTCCAGGCTCAGGTATATCCCAGACACGGCGATAACGATGAGCAGCCAGATTCTTATCTTTTTCCTTTCAACACCTCTGTGTCCAAGGGTCAGGGCGAAGAACATTGTAACAATAAGCGCTATGAAAGGCCCGCGTCCCCCGGATAACATAAGGACATAAAGGGTTGCGGGGGAGAATACCAGTAGATACAGCGCCCTGCGGATGAGCGACTTGTCCGTCATGAAGAAATAAAGGAAAACCATTATGAACGCGTATGCCATCGATGCCCCCATGGTAAGATAATTGGAGGTTATCGAGACATTGGCCACGGCGTCGCCTCTTTGAATAAAATCTATGATTATGGCTATCGCTATAATTATATACGTCAGCATGAAATTTCTGACTCTTTTGTAATCCCCCATGATATAAAACGACCCGAAAAGCGCCAGCGTTCCGAGCGTAGCTAATTTAATAGCCTTATCCGAACCGTAAGAAAAATTATTGGTATACATCAGGCTTATGAAGGCCATTATGCATATGAACAGGAATGGGATGGCCATCTTAAGAGGGGGCATAGTTAATTTTATTCGCCCCTTCTTTACTCCAAAATATATACTGAGAATTGTTAAAATCCACAGTAGCAGCGTCAGGTCAATCGGAAACTGGAAGCGCGGGTCGTTTTTGAGCTCGCCGGCATTCAGAAACAGCGCCAGTAATACCTCCGGGAAATTAATCGTCAATATGGCGAGAAATGCCCCGGCAACAGTCAGCAGGATGAATTTCATCGGGAACTCCGACATCATCGAGCCTGTAATCGCTATTAATATCAGCGCCAGCGCCAGGATGCCGATTATCCTGAATTCATGCCACTGCGAAAGCGCATGTTCCCTCATTGCCGGAAGCTCCACTTGAAGTTTAGTCCATAAGTGGAAAGCAGCGCCCTCAGGGTTAAAAAACAGAGCATAGACATCCCGAGCATGAAAGAAACAGGGATTCCAGTCAGTGCAAGATGGCCCGCTTCCACGACGAGATATGCGACCCCGGAAACGAACAGGGCTTTATAGACATTGCCGGCGTTCACGGCTTTTACGTGCGCCGCGTCTATGGAGCTCCTGAGCGCTACGAACAGGGCGTACGGCGCCGCCGCCAAAACGGCGATCCTTAATATTGAGGCAGCTTCATCGAACTGCGGTCCAAGCCAGTAATGCAGCAGGTATTTTGCGGAAATGAATAATATGACCGTCATACCGGCTGACAGAAGGGCCGTGTATTTGATTATCCTTCCAATTATGGCCCGCGCTTCGTCGTGTCGTCCCTCGGATACCATTGAGCTCATCTTCGGCAGCATTATCAGACCGACAGGCTGAAATATACCGCCGATCATGTTTACAATGCTTATACCGAACGCGACGTAACCCGCCTGCCTGATGCCGAACATGTTCGACGTTAAAAATGCCGGCAGAGCCAGCATCCCCGCCATGCTGATGTCTCCCGGTATTCTGGCAAGGCCGAACCTCAAAAGGTCTTTTGCCGATGAAGCGAGCCTGATTTCTTTTAGATGGGGAAGGATAGCCAAGAACACGGGTGGAGAAAAAACTGCGGCTACCGTGAAAACGCCTGCCGAGGTCAACATAAGCATAGTCTTTACCGAACTGGCCGTCAATACCGCCATAAGCGGCACGGCGGCTGCACAGATGCTTATTAGGCTCGCCGCTATAAATCTGCTCTGTCCTCTGTAAAATGAATATACAAGTGAGGTTGCCGTATAACTTTCTCCGAGAGCGGAAATTATGCGGATATATCCTTCGTAGCCCGGCTTGCCGAATATTGCTCTCCCAAGAATACCGGGCATAATGTTTGCGATTGCAAGCGCCAGGAGCGAAAAAACAATAACAATCCCGTAGCCGGCGACGAGATAAGAGGCAAGCCCTGGAGCGTCGTTTTTTGATGTATAAATGGATGTATATCTGGCAATGCCGACGCCCAGGCCCATTATAAGCACAGGCTCCAGGAAGCTTTCCGCGCGGCGAGCAAGGGTATATTCTCCGAACCCCTCCGGGCCAAGCGATCCGGCGGCCAGCCTGTAAACCATGATGCCGAACAGAAAACTTAAGGCGTAACCTATGAAGGTAATAACAAGGTCCTTTTTCATCTGTTCCTTGTTTATGTTATTTGTTTGAGGCTTATGAACTGGAAGAAACGAAATGCTTTGGCGTGCAATAATTACTCTTGTCGGGCCGGCTGGCAGGACCGACTTTTTAAATATAACATCGGATACATATTTGGTCAACAATGGCAGGAACTGGTTTTAATTAAGAATGGAATTTATGCCTTGCTTTCGTTTTTTTGCGCAACTATCAGGATGCCCGGGCTTATAACAAGCCACGGTTTTAAGATATATGAAACGGCTGAAGCAATGTTATAAAAAAAATATCTGGATAACGTGGCGGTTTTTTTCCCTTTTTCCGAAACCAGGATTTCTTTGATCTCGAAATTGCTTTTTTCCAGTAGTCTGCTTATACTTTTGAGGCTGTAACCTATGATCGAATCCCCAAGGATGGTGCCAATATCGGAGGTCCTTAAAACATTTTTTTTAAGTCTAACAAGCCAGTTTCTATTGGTTATCCTTAAAAATACTATTCCATTTTTATTGAGTATTCCATGGATATTATTTAAAAATTCTACCGGCTCGGGAATGTAGTAAAGGGAATCGAGCATGGTTACTATGTCGACCTTTTCTTTTAGGTCTTTTAAATCCCGGTATACGGTCAGGCCCTTTGCATTTGAATATTTAATGAGGTGTGGAGTTATCTCTATTCCGACGGTCTTGAAGCCTTCTTCGCGTGCGCATTCCAGGAGATGTCCGTATGCGCTGCCAAAATCAAGAAAGACCGGAGATGCCGCGCCGTTATAATGGGCCTTTGCCCTTCTAACAATGTTTTTGAAAAAATCAGTCCTTAAGTTTTTGAACTTTTTCTCGTTTTTTAAATTTGTGTAGCTTGCGACTTCATAGTGAACATTCAAGTTGTGAGGAGAGACAATCCTTTTGTATAAATCGCACTCGAAACAGTACTCGATGGGGGTGTTGAAAATACCTTTATCATTATAAAACCGAGCACTCCCGCATCTCGACATCTCCTTATGGCAAAGTGGACAATTCATCG
>JAKAIQ010000168.1 GCA_021825035.1 Deltaproteobacteria bacterium
CCTTTTCCCACTATCCTTTCGTTTAATGTAGAATATAACGTCGGGAGCGCCAATTGAGGATACTTATCATAGAAGATGAGAAAAAAGTGGCGGCGTTCATAAAGCGCGGTCTCGAGCAGGAAAGCTATGCCGTCGATGTGGTCAATGACGGGGCTGAGGGAGAGCATTACGCCGCCGTGAATGAATATGACGCTATAATCCTGGATATCATGCTTCCCAAAAAGAGCGGCCTCGATGTCTTGAAGGACCTCAAGGCCTCCAGGGTGAAGGCGCCGGTGCTTCTTTTAACTGCGCGGGACTCCGTTGAAGACAGGGTGAAAGGTTTGAATCTCGGCGCCGATGACTATCTTACAAAGCCTTTTGCCTTTGAAGAGCTTCTCGCAAGGCTAAGGGTGCTTATGAGAAGAGGAGGATACGGATCGCATCTGCTCAAGTTCGCGGATTTGAGCCTCGACCCGGCGACTCGCAAGGCGAAAAGAGGAGACGCCGAAATAGAACTTACGGTAAAGGAGTACGCACTTCTCGAATACCTCCTGAGGAATCCCAACCGTGTCCTTACAAGGATTTTAATAGCAGAGCATGTCTGGGACCAGACGTTCGACAGCGAAACGAATGTCGTGGACGTGTACATAAATCATCTCAGAAGCAAGATCGACAAGGACTTTCCTAAAAAGCTCATCCATACCATCAGGGGCGTAGGGTACATGCTCAAAGAAGAGTAGCCGCGCTCTTTCCCATCGCTCCTTTCCCGTTACGTCACAAGGTTTAACGCCTGGTTCATCACCGCGCCCCGTTGTTTCTTTCCTGAATGGACTTTTCCCCATATTTCTGGTATTTTTATAGAAGGATGCCGTGAGATAACCAATAAAATCATTAGTGATGATAGCTGAAGCCGTAAAAATTGAATTAAAAAGAATATTGGGCGACGGGAATGCCTCTTTCTCGAAAGAGGACCTTCTTTGCTATTCATACGATGCGACAAACTCTCCTGTCCTGCCCGACGCAGTCGTCTTTCCGAGGGGGCCGGGAGAGATTTCTCGCATCCTCAAGATGGCCAATGCCGAAGGCTTTCCGGTCATTCCAAGGGGCGCCGGCACTGGCTTTTCAGGCGGGAGCATCCCGGTGGAAGGCGGGGTCGTCGTATCTACCGAGAGGATGAAGGAGATTATCGAGATAGACGCCGACAATCTTATTGCAGTTGTTGAGCCCGGGATCGTGACATGGGATTTTCAGCAGGAGGTGGAGAAGTTAGGGCTTTTTTATCCTCCCGATCCGTCGAGCCTCAAATTTTCAACCATAGGCGGCAATATCGCCGAATGCGCCGGCGGCCCAAGGGCCGTGAAGTACGGTGTAACGAGGGATTATGTTCTCGGTCTCGAGGTGGTGCTTCCAACTGGAGAGATAATAAATACCGGTGTAAGAACGGCGAAAGGCGTTGTGGGATATGATCTTACCAGGCTCCTTACAGGTTCCGAGGGGACCCTCGGGATCATCACAAAAGCCACATTGAGGCTTCTCCCCCTTCCGGAATCCATAAAGACAATTCTTGTTACGTTCCCCGATCTGCGAGCTGCCGCAAAGGCCGTCTCGGACATCATAAGGCTCAGGATTATACCGTCTACCCTTGAGATTATGGACAGCGTGAGCCTTAGGTGTGTCGAAGAGTTCTCGAAGGCAGGGCTCCCTAATGCGGACGCGGTGCTCTTGATAGAAGTTGACGGCAGCCCGGAGACCACCGGCAAAGAGGCGGAAAAAGTGAGGAAGATATGTCTTGAAAATGGCGCAATCGAAGTCAAGGTGGCTTCCGACAAGAAGGAAATAAAAGAGCTCTGGAATGCGAGGAGGGCTATCTCGGCATCTCTCTTCAGGGCAAGGCCTGACAAGATAAACGAGGATATCGTGGTGCCGCGTTCTGCCGTGTCCGAGCTTATTGCCGGGGTTCAGGAAATAGGTAAACAAAGGGGACTTCTTATCGCGAGCTTCGGACATGCGGGCGACGGCAACATCCATGTAAACGTGATGTATGATAAAAAAGCTCCTGAGGAGGCCGAAGCGGCGAGATCGGCGGTCAGGGAAATCTTTAACCTGACCCTGCGTCTCGGAGGAACGATATCGGGCGAGCACGGGGTGGGCATTGCGAAATCCCGTTACCTCGACATGGAGCTAAGCCCTTCAGCCATAGAAGCCATGAAGCGGCTGAAGAACGCTCTCGATCCGAAAGGCATTTTAAACCCGGGAAAGATATTCCCCAAGGGTGAACATCAGCACTGACCAGGCCATGAGCGAGCTCAAACAGTTGAAAGAGGAGATGGAAAAGTGCGTCCGGTGCGGAACATGCAGGTCCGTGTGCCCGACGTTCAGAGTCATAGGCAGAGAGGCCGCCAGCGCAAGGGGAAAACTCTCACTTATCCGGTCTTATCTTAAGGGCGAGCTTGAACCGGGAGAAGATTACCTTAGGCATATAAAAGAATGCACTCTTTGCGGGGCATGCCGCACAAGCTGCCCTAACGGCGTAAATACGACAGGCATCATATGCGCGGCACGAGCGGATTATGTGGAAAAAAAAGGCATGCCTGCCGCCGCTTCCGTCGTTTTTAAGACGCTTCGGGAATCCTCCAGCCCGCTTGTTTTGCGGCTTGCCACGAAAATGCAGGGCCTCTTTTTCAAAGACGCCCCCATAGATAGCGGCCTTTTATCGAGGTTCTCCCTGCCCCTTATCGGAAACGGCAGGCTCATGCCTCCTCTCGCAAAGACATTTTTTCTCGATTTTCCTGAAGTGAAAAGCCTTTCTGTCCAGAAGGGAAGTTCAGGAGGCAGGCCGAGGATAGCCTTTTACGCCGGATGCGGGGTCAACTATCTGATGCCGAACATCGGGACAGCCTCACTCGATGTCCTGAAGAGGGCCGATGCAGAGGTGATAGTGCCGACGGGACAGGTCTGCTGCGGCATGCCAGCCTATTCGATGGGCGATGTGGAGATGGCGAGAAGCATGGCCCTTAAGAACCTCGAAGCTTTTGAGGCAGGTGAGTTCGACTTTATCACTACGTCGTGCGCCACTTGCGGCTATGGTCTCAAGACGTTATTCAGAAAGCTTCTTTCAGGAACCCCGGAGCTGGCAAAGAGGGTGGAGGCCTTTGCTTCAAAAGTGAGGGACATAACCGAACTCCTGGCAAATGACCTCGATTTCATCCGAAAAGGCAAGAAAAAGGAGAATGGCCCTACGTCCGTAACCTATCACGACCCGTGCCACCTCGGCAGAAACCAGGGCGTGAGGGAGGCACCAAGAGAACTCATATCCGCTGCAAACGGGGTAAGGCTCAAGGAAATGAAACATCCTTGCAGCTGCTGCGGCCTGGGCGGGGGACTGGGCATTTCGAACTACGGGCTGTCCATCGAGATAACCAGAAGAAAGGCCGAGAGTATCAGGGATACCGGAGCCCAGGCAGTGGTTACTGCCTGTCCAGGCTGCATGGTTCAGCTGAGGGATGGGCTCTTCAGGTACGGGGTCGGGACGAAAGTTGCTCACGTCGTCGAACTTTTATAAACCGCTTCGCTCCGCCGGACGAAATTAAGCTATAATGGTTTTTGAACGAGGGGAAAATTCCAGTGAGTTATTTTGCCCGATGACTTATTTTGTCCTCTGCATACATAATCATCAGCCCGCCGGTAATTTCCAGCACGTCTTTGAAGAATGCTTTGAAAAGGCTTACTGGCCGTTTCTAACAACGATTTCGAAATACCCAGCTATAAAGCTTACCCTGCACAATTCCGGGTTTCTTCTCGACTGGCTGATAGACAACCGGCCGGAATACATCGAACTTCTCAAGACCATGGTGGGAAGAGGACAGGTCGAACTGGTCGGCGGCGGGTATTATGAGCCCATACTTTCCATCATACCTGAGACGGACAGGCTCAATCAAATACAGATGATGTCCGACAAGATATCGGAGGTGTTCGGAACCAGGCCAAGGGGCATATGGCTTGCCGAAAGGGTTTGGGAGCCTGCGCTTCCGGCTACGCTAAAAAAAGCCGGAATGGAATATCTTCTTCTCGATGACTACCATTTCGTGAAATCCGGCCTTGAAAGGGCCGAACTCGGAGGATATTACATAACCGAGGATCAGGGTAAGACGATAAAGGTCTTTCCCGGAAGCGAACGGCTCCGCTATTTGATCCCGTTCAGGCCGGTTGAGCATCTTGAAGAGCATCTTCGGGGGCTGGCCGGATCTTTAAGGCTCGGGAACGCAGCCATTTATGGAGACGACGGAGAAAAGTTCGGGTCCTGGCCCGGCACTTACAGGTCGGTTTACGACGAGGGATGGCTCGAAGCCTTCTTTAAGATGATAGAAAAGAATTTCTCATGGCTTGAGCCCGTGACCATGGGCGAGTTGGCCGACAGGGAAGATCATATCGGAAGGGTCTATCTCCCGACGACCTCCTATATGGAAATGGGCGAGTGGGCACTGCCTGCAAAAGCGTCCCGCACTTATACCGAGCTCGTGGAGGAGGTAAGGTCGTGGAATGACGGCTCACGCATAAGAAGATTCCTTCAGGGTGGCATATGGAGAAATTTTTTTTCCAAATATCCGGAGGCGAACTGGATGCACAAGAGGATGCTTCTCGTGAGCAAGATGTTGAACGAGCGGATGGAAAGGACCGTCATGGTTGAAAACATAGCGAAAGCGGAGAAGTGTCTTTTCATGGCTCAAAGCAACGACGCTTACTGGCACGGAATATTCGGAGGGATCTACCTCCCCCATTTGAGGAGAAGCGTCTACGAAAACCTGATAAGGGCCGAGAACCTAATCGATTCCGGGACGTTCGAGAACGAGCCGGAGGGCGAGCCGGCCGTCTCTGTCGTCAGAGGAGATTTTGACGCCGACGATAATGAGGAGATAGTGATAAAGACGAGGGAACTAAATCTGTTCTTGAGCCCCAGGCATGGAGGAAGCATCGTTGAGCTGGACTTCAGGCCTGCCGCAGTCAATCTGTCAAACACAATTTCGAGATGGTATGAAGGGTATCATGACA
>JAKAIQ010000169.1 GCA_021825035.1 Deltaproteobacteria bacterium
CGACTGTAGCAACGACCGCACGGTCGGCGCCGCCTCTACCCGGATTCATTCCCCAGAAAATGAAAACTATTATAATAGCCGCAAAGACGACGGCTACTGCTATTGAATTGCTCCTCTTTCTGATACCGTCAAGCATCAAATCCTCCTGTCGAATACAGCCGTATTATAAGTCACAGTAATATTTGCCTCAATTATTTATATTAAATAAAATTCTTCACAAATTCAATCTTTTTGTATTATTTTATTCTTGCTAAAATACTTATTTATCTGTTACTATTTTTACAATTAATCAAATTTTTCAGCCATAAATGGCTGAAAAATTTGATTGCCTGAAGACGCTTGTATCCGCATATCCGCCAGACTTGCCCCATCGCTTTAACCGCGGATTGCCGATCACATACTATTCCGCCGGAAAAAACGACCCTGGGCGAAAACTTGCGACAGAATATCATCGGGTCAACCAAGCCTTCACATATTTAAGGAGAAATCATGTTCAACTACATTCTGGGTCTTTTTTCAAACGACCTTGCCATAGACCTCGGTACGGCCAGCACCCTTATCTATGTTAAAGGCAAAGGCATCGTAAGCAATGAACCTTCGGTTGTCGCCGTAAAAAAGGACGGCAGAGGCAAAAGGGTCCTCGCCGTGGGCAAGGAAGCAAAAGCCATGCTTGGAAGGACGCCCGGCAATATCGCGGCGATAAGACCCCTTAAAGACGGCGTAATAGCGGACTTCGAAGTGACCGAAGAGATGCTCAAATATTTTATAGCCAAGGTCCATAATAGAAGGCTCCTCGTCAGGCCGAGAATAATAGTAGGTGTGCCATCCGGCATCACCCAGGTAGAAAAGAGGGCCGTGAGGGAATCGGCTTATTCAGCCGGGGCCGCCGAGGTCTTCCTTATAGAGGAACCTATGGCCGCGGCCATAGGAGCTGGACTTCCCATAACCGAACCTTCCGGCAACATGATAGTCGACATAGGCGGAGGCACTTCCGAGATAGCCGTTATTTCGCTTGCAGGCATAGTCCAGTCTAAATCAATAAGGATCGGCGGCGATAAACTCGACGAAGTCATAGTTCAGTACATAAAAAGAAAATACAATCTATCCATAGGCACCGGCGTGGCCGAGGTCATAAAGATGACCCTTGGGCTGCCCATGCCCGATGAAAAGATCGAGAAGATAGAGATCAAAGGCTCCAACCTTATCACCGGAATACCGGCCACCCTCGAGATCGAGTCGGGGGAGATACGAGAGGCGCTTAACGAGCCGATTAACGCTCTCGTTGAGGCCGTAAAACACGTCCTCGAAACTACCCCGCCGGAGCTGGCGGCCGACATCGTTGACAAGGGCATCGTCCTTGCTGGCGGAGGCGCGCTGCTGAAAAATCTGGATATAATCTTACGGGAAGAGACCCAGCTTCCGGTTACCATTGCCGACGACCCGCTCACCTGCGTCGTAAAGGGCGCGGGCAAGGTGCTCGATGAGATAAAGCTTTTGAGGGAAGTAACCATACCTAATTAGGGTTTCATCGGAAAGAGTGAGCCGGCGTTTTTTATTTTGAATGATTGAAATGAACTGATGAGGAATATTGAACGCGGAATCATATCTTTTCTGAAAAAGCATCAGATAGCGCTTGCATCAATTATCCTTGCTCTCTTTTCATTGCAACTGGCCCTTACGGACAAACGGGAAGGGGTAAGGGGCGGCATACTTGTAAAAAATATCCTGACAGCTGCGGTATCCCCTCTGCAACGTCTTGTCATAGGCATGCGCGGCGCCGTGGCCGGCATGTGGAATGACTATATATTCCTCATAGGGGTCGAGAAGGAAAACAAATCCCTAAAAAATACCGTCCTGAGCCTTCAGGCGGAGAACAACAGACTTAAAGAATCCGTTCGGCTTAATGAAAGTCTTGGGAAGATACTTAAATACAGCGAAGACACGCGCTTCAATACAGTGACGGCTGGCATAATAGGGTTCAATATCGACGGATGGGCAAGGACCATTACCCTCAACAGGGGTTTATCCGAGGGCGTTAGAAAAGACATGGGCGTGCTCAGCCCCTCAGGGGTTGTGGGAAGGATATTCGACGTACGCGACCATACCTCCATAGCTATCCTTGACACGGATCCAAGGTCGGACATCGACGTCATGTCGGAACGCAGCAGGGTGAAGGGTGTGGCCGAGGGCAACGGCAACGGAGCCATCGTATTGAAGTACATCAGGCAGACAGATGACGTGCGGGTCGGAGACAGGATCCTCACTTCCGGCCTTTCGATTTTCCCAAAGGGGTTGATCGTCGGCGACGTCATAAAGATAGAGCAGGGAAAGGACAGTTTGTTCAGGTATGTCGAGGTCCGTCCCAAGGTAAACATCCAGAGCGTCGAGCAGGTGCTCATAATCACCGACAGGGACTTTTCACGGAATTAACGGTAACGGCCGTGCATGCGCCTCCCGGCACGAACAGGGCAAGGAAACCCTCTCGAACAAAATTTCGCCCGGCTTCGGCATCATGCGCATCACGGGCCGCGCTTACAAGTGACGTTGGAAGACAGCTACGGCGGATAACAGATCACCGGCGGCTTCCCATGGCGAAAGCGAACGAATTGGAATTTATAAAGCTCGGCTGAAATTCTGCCGCAATGCGGCAGAATTTCAGCCTCCGAATAAGACCGGACTGATGAAAGAATTCCTGATTTTCCTGCCACTAACCATACTTTATCTGGCCCTTAAAAGCGCTCTCTTCCCGAACATTCCGGCGCCTGACATACCGCTTATCATTATATTTTACATGGCTCTCCTCAGGGCCTCCGTTGAAGGCGTTTTGCTTGCCTTTATAATTGGCTACGTCGAAGACACATTGAACGGATGGATAATAGGGTCTACCTCATTTTCATTGGTCTTCATCTTCCTCGCCGTACATCTGCTCGCAAAAAGGGTACATTTCTCAACGCCTACCATGAAAGGCGGAGGAGCGGCCCTTTTTACTCTCTTCAAGGGACTGACTCTCTACATCATCATCCGTTTAGTTAATTACGATGTGCCATTTCCCGGCAGCATAATCTTTCAGGCCATACTGACCGGCGTATTCGCTCCGCCGGTCATGCTGCTTCTTTCGAGGATTTCCGCATGGGCAAGCCCGGGGGCTTTCAAAGGTAGTGAAAATTGAACGACTACTTTAAAGATAAGGAGCCAACTGAACTTAAACGAAGGATAATCATCGCGGCTGTAGTAGTCATCCTGGCGTTTTTCATCCTTATCGTAAGGTTCTGGTATCTCCAGGTAAGGGAGGTGGACTACTACCGGGGGCTTTCGCAAAACAATAGCGTCCGGCTCATAAAAGCGTCCGCTCCAAGGGGATTGATATACGACCGGGAAGGTAATAAACTCGCCGAAAACCGACCTGGCTTCGACCTTTACGTGATACCGGAAGACGTAAAGGACTGGCGCAAGATAAAAAAGACGCTAAAAGAACTCATCGGCCTCGATCCCGATGTCATAGACGAAAAGATACATAAAGCCAAAGGACGTCCAAGATTCCAGGCCATAAAGCTCATGGAGGACCTTTCCTGGGATGAAACGGCAAAGATAGAAAGCTATAAGTTCGAATTGCATGGCATAATGCTCGATGTCGCTCCTAAAAGGTCTTATCTGTATGGAGAGGCCACATCGCACCTCGTCGGCTACATCGGCGAGATAAGCGAGCGAGAGCTGGACGATCTCGATGAGGACGAAAAATACGGCCCCGGCGACATGATAGGGAAATACGGCATCGAGAAGTCCTTTGAAAAATACTTAAGAGGGCAAGACGGCGGAAAAGAGATCGAGGTAGACGCGCTGGGGAGAAAAATCCAGGTTATAAACTGGTCGTCCCCCTCCCCCGGCAACAACCTTAAACTCACAATCGACCTAAAGACCCAGCTGGCCGCATGGCAGGCGCTAAAGGACCACGCCGGCGCCGCGATAGCGATAGAGCCGCAGACCGGGAGGATCATAGCCATGGTAAGCGCCCCGTCCTTCGACTCCAATGCGCTTTCCACGAAGATATCGGCCAAAGACTGGAAGGATATCATCGAAAATCCGCTTAACGTGCTGATGAACAGGGTCTTGCAGGCGCAGTACCCTCCCGCCTCCACATTCAAGCCTATACATGCGGCGGCAGCGCTTCAGGAAAAGGTTATCACCCCTTCAACCCTCATATACGCGGGACCATCGTTCCGGTACGCCGGACACGACTACAGGGACTGGAAGGAAGAAGGGCATGGCACAATAAGCGTCCACAGGGCGATAGTGGAATCATCCGACACATTCTTCTACCAGGTAGGGCTAAAGCTCGGCATAGACAGGCTGGCGAAGTACGCGAAGAGTTTCGGCTTCGGCAAAAAGACCGGCATAGACCTCCTGAACGAAAAAGCCGGGATCGTTCCGTCCTCGGAATGGAAGAAAAAAACATACGGAGTGAAATGGTACGAAGGAGAGACCATATCGGTTTCGGTCGGGCAGGGATATATGCTCACCACGCCGCTTCAGCTCGTCAATGCCTACGCGGCCATTGCCAACGGAGGCACCCTTCACAAACCCTACGTGATAGATGAGATACTCACGCCTGCCGGGAAGGTGCTGAAAAAATATGAGCCTGAAGAGACGGGCAAAGTTGCCATATCGGAAGAGGTGCTGGCATTTATCAGAGACGCCCTGAAAGGCGTCGTAAACGAGGAGGGCGGAACGGCATCCTCCCTGAAATCAGCCAACTTGAAGATAGCCGGCAAGACCGGCACGGCCCAGGTCGCACGGCTCATCAAAAGGACCAAGAACATATCTTCCGTGACGTATAAGTTCCGCGATCATGCCTGGTTCGCAGGTTTTGCACCGTACGACGACCCGAAGATAGCCGTTGTAGTGCTGGTCGAGCATGGCGGTTTCGGAGCAAGCTCCGCCGTGCCCGTGGCGCGAGAGATATTCAAGGCCTATCTCGGCGATCCGAACGCCCCAAAAGAAGTAGGCCCCGTGGAAAAGGATAAAACCGTG
>JAKAIQ010000170.1 GCA_021825035.1 Deltaproteobacteria bacterium
CCTCAAGACCGCCTTCCGAAATGACGACGCGGCCGCCCCTTTTTATCTCCTTGACTCTGCATTCCGCGAATAGCCTGACGCCCCTCTCCTCATACCAGCTCGAATCGTGGAGGCGGATGCCTTCTAAAGTCTTTTCTCCCGTCAGAACCTGCGAAAGGAGCACCCTGTTGTAATTATGCGCCTCGGCGCCGAAGACGGTTATATCGAATTTATCAGGGTCGGCCTTGAGCACCTCTTCCAGGCAGGCTGTCCCGGCCATGCCGTTTCCTATGATGATGAGCCTCTCCTTACTCTTTTTACTCGCCATAAATCACCTCATTGGACTTCAAAGAAAAAAGGCGCCTTGCTCACGCGAGGCGCCTTTGCCTGAAGATGCGGCATTGCTAAGAGATTTTGCCTGCCTGCATCCGGAATGTGCGAAAAAGCGGGCCTGAGTCCGTTGAAGGGCCTGTCACATATTGTATCCGCTCTCGCTGTGCTGCGAAAGGTCGAGGCCCATCACTTCATCCTCCTGCGCAACCCGTAGTCCCATTACCGCGTCGATGATCTTTAAAAGTATGAACGTAAATACAGCCGAATATGCCGCGCTTGCCGCTATCGCGATAAGCTGCTTGCCCACAAGCGCCGAGCCGCCGAAAAACAGGCCATTGGCCCCGGCCGGGTTCACGGCCGCGGATGCGAAGAGACCCGTAGCAACGGCGCCCCACATCCCGCCCACGCCGTGAACACCGAAGGCGTCGAGGGAATCGTCGTATTTAAGGGTCGGCTTCATGAAACTGACCGAGAAATAACAGATGACGCCCGCGGCGGCGCCGAGTAACATGGCCGATATGGGCCCCACAAAGCCGGCGGCAGGGGTTACGGCCACGAGGCCGGCGACAAGTCCGGAGGCGAGGCCGAGAATGGTCGGCTTGCCCCTGTGCAGCCATTCAACCGCCGACCATGAAAGCGCGGCGGCGGCGGCAGCCGTATTCGTGGCGACGAAGGCGGAAACCGCGAGTCCATTAGCCCCAAGGGCGCTCCCGGCGTTGAAACCGAACCACCCGAACCAAAGGAGCCCGGCGCCTATCAGCGTTAGAGGAAGGCTGTGCGGGGCCATCGTCTCGGCCATATACCCCTGGCGCCTGCCTATGACGAGCGCCGCGACGAGGGCGGAAACGCCTGAGCTTATATGCACGACCGTCCCTCCGGCAAAGTCCAGGGCCCCAAGGTCATGCAGCCAGCCGCCGGTCGCCCAGACCCAGTGCGCGATCGGGTCGTATACGAGCGTCGTCCAGAGGATGCTGAAGACGATAAAACTTGAAAACTTCATCCTTTCGGCAAAAGAGCCGGTTATGAGCGCGGGCGTTATCACAGCGAACATCATCTGATAGACCATGAAGCACTGATGGGGTATCGTAGCCGCATAATCGGGGTTCGGGAGAAGGCCTACTCCCTTCAGCCCGACCCACTCGAGCCCACCCACAAGCCCGCCGAGCTTATCGGGTCCGAACGATACGCTGTAACCCCAGAGTATCCACTGTATGCTTATGATGCACAGGAGCGCGAAGCTCTGCATTATGGTGCCGAGGACATTTTTTTTCCTCACCATCCCTGAGTAAAAAAGCGCAAGCCCCGGCGCGGTCATGAGTAGCACTAAAGCCGCCGATACGAGCACCCATGCCGTATCGCCGGAATCCACCTTGGCCGGCGTCCCCGCGAAAACCGTCGCCGGCAAAAACAGGTACAGGAGCATCATTGACAGAATCTTCTTTGGCATCATCGCCCTCCTTGAAAATATTCGTTGCCGCCAATACGTCATATTGACGATAAATCCATCAGCTAAAGGGCCTCCTTGCCCCTTTCGCCGGTCCTGATCCTTACCGTGTCCTCAACCGCCGAGACGAATATCTTGCCGTCCCCGATCTTGCCGGTCTTGGCGGCCGCCATTATCGCGTCCACCACCTTCAAGGCCATCTCCTCGGTAGTGACGACTTCAATCTTGATCTTCGGCAGGAAGTCCACGGTGTACTCGGCTCCCCGGTAAAACTCCGAATGGCCCTTCTGCCTGCCGAATCCCTTGACCTCCGTTATCGTCATGCCTTCGATATTGATTTCATTCAGCGCTTTTTTTACGTCATCCAGCTTGAACGGCTTTATTATCGCCTCTATCTTTTTCATGAAAACTCACCCCCTGTTTTCTTGTTGCGCCATTTCGGCAACGCCGCGCCGAAAAAAAAGCGCCGCTTTTAACAAGGGCGCTCTTGCATGCCAATCGCTCACAGCCGGGCTACCGCTTTGTAACCCCTTTATTCGTCAATCGCTTCAGCGCCGAAGTTGATAACTTGCAAATGCAACTTCAATGCCACGGCGCTTATGCCGAAAAATCTCTTGAATCGGCCTTTTTCAAGGCCTTATCAACCGGCTTTTCCGCCGGGTATGCACGTTTTATAATCAACGCCTGCACATAAATCAGCCAATCAATCTCAAAAACCTTGAGATGACCGTCCTCCCATAGCCGTGGAGGGCGCGGATATTCTCATGACCGTCTTTTATGATCTTTTCCGGGTCGACCGATTTAAGGGATTTAAGCTCCTCCCTGTTCACTATCAGCCATTCCTTTATCATATCTTCCGTCACTTCGAGATGGAACTGTATGCCGTAGGCCGAAGGCCCCACGCGAATCACCTGGTTGGGGAACAGCTTAGAGGAGGAGAGCCGCCCGGCCCCGGCAGGCACGTCGAAGGTATCGCCGTGCCATTGAAAGACCGTAAACCTTTCGGGAAGCCCCGTAAAGAGCCTGTCGGACGATGCGTCGCCGGTAAGCTCCACGTCGTACCACCCGATCTCCTTTTTCTTGCCCCTGTAGACGTCGGCTCCGGCGGCCCTGGCGAGAAGCTGCGCGCCGAGACATATGCCGAGAACCGGGATGCGCTCCCTGAGAACAGACTTAATAAGCCCTACCTCGTCTCTTATGAACGGATACGCTTCATCTTCGTAGACGCCCATGGGCCCGCCGAGAACTATGAGCGCGGAATATCCGTCCATTCGCCGGGGTATCCTTTCATTCCTGTAGACCCTCAAGAAATCCGTCCTGTAGCCTTCCTGTCTCACAAGGGCGCCTATTATGCCGAGCCCCTCGCTCTCGACATGCTGAACAACAAGAATTCTTTTCATATCCTCTCCTTGAATGGAAGCCAGCCTTGGCGCGCCACGCCGGGCGGTTCGCCGGGCGCTCCAAAAGATAGACGATTTTTCCCGTCCCGCGGCGCTATTCCGGTCTTGAAAGCTTCTTTCTTGCCAGCGCGTAAAGATCCATGTATTTTCTGGCCGAGCTCTCCCATGAAAAATTTGCCTTCATGGCTCTTTGCTGGAGTTTTCTCCAGGCCTTTGCGTCCTTCCATGCCAAAAGGGCTTGCCTGACGCAGTTTGTCAGGGCCTTTGGCGAATACTCCCTGAATTTAAAGCCGTTGCCGTTCTTTCCGTTATAATCGATTACCGTGTCGTCAAGTCCGCCGGTAGCCCTCACGACGGGTATGGTGCCGTACTTGAGGCTGTATATCTGATTGAGCCCGCACGGTTCATATCTTGACGGCATGAGGATCATGTCGCAACCGGCCTCGATCATGTGCGAGAGCCTGTCGTCGAATCCTATATGCACGGAAACCTTTTCCGGATAACGCCTGCCGAGGTCCTCAAGCCGCTTCTGATACTTCGACTCCCCGGAACCGAGAAAAACAAATCCGGCCTCAAGTTTCATAAGCTCCGGCATCGCCTCGAAAAGTATGTCAAAGCCTTTCTGGTCTACAAGCCGCGAGATCATCCCTATGAGAGGCCTTTCATCCCCGAGTTCAAAATTTATATTTTTTAGAAGCTCCTTTTTACATACGGCTTTGCCGGAAAGATCCGCCGCCGAATAGTTTGAAGGTATGAGCCTGTCGATCAGAGGGTCCCAGACGCCATAATCCACCCCGTTCAACACGCCGAACAGGTCTTCCTTTCTATTCTTCAATAGCCCGTCGAGGCCGCTCCCGTATTCCGGGGTCTGTATTTCCCTGCTATAGGCCGGACTTACTGTGGTTATTATATCGGAATAGACTATCCCGGCCTTCAGAAGGCTCAACTTCCCCCAGAACTCCAAACCTTCCGGATTATAGAGTTCGGGGCTCAAGCCGGTTATCCCATAAATAGATGAAGGGAAAAGCCCCTGGTAGGCGATATTGTGGATGGTAAATACGGTAGCGGTTTTCGAGAAGAAAGGGTCGTCTTCGCAAGCATCCTTGAGATAAACCGGTATAAGCCCTGTCTGCCAGTCGTTGCAATGGATTATGTCCGGTTTTAAGTCCTTCGCCTTGACCGCTTCGAGGACTGCCCTCGAAAAAAAGACGAACCGCTCAAGATTATCAAAATAATCCCCCTCCGGAGTGCCGTACAGGCAACTTCTGTCAAAAAACTCGTCGCGCTTTATGAAATAGACCGCAAGCCCGTCGATCGACGTCTTTAAAACCTGGCCGCTTAAATCCCTTCCGGCCATAGGCACGGAGACTTCGATGCCTGCCGGCTCCGTTCTTGCCCTGCTTAACAGGACCTCCCTGTAATAAGGCAGAAAAAGACTCACCTTGCAGCCCAGCCTCTTCAAGGCCAGTGGAAGGGCCCCGGCCACGTCGCCAAGCCCGCCGGTCTTGGCGAAGGGAAACGCTTCCGGGGTAGCGAATATCACGTTGAGCGCCATAACGCAAACTTAGCAGAAAAGGAAACCCCTTTCAAGGAATTTAGGGGCCTCTGGCCGCCGAAGCCGTTTCTTTGCGGGCCTGTTTAGGGGCTATTTGCCCTATTTTACGTGGCAGGCGAGGCAAAGGGCGCTCCCTTTGTTGCTCATGACGAGCTCGGCGTGATGCCTCGAATAAGGGTTGTGGCATGTCCCGCATCCGACCGTGCCGTCGAAAAGTTTTATCTCAGGAGGGAGTTCTTTCACATCCCGGTATGCGCCTAAATATTTACGTTTTGCCTCATAATAAGAGACC
>JAKAIQ010000171.1 GCA_021825035.1 Deltaproteobacteria bacterium
CATTAGGATTCTCATAGCTGACGACCAAAGGCTCTTCAGGCAAGGCTTGAGGAGTCTTCTTGACCGGGAAGAGGGGCTTCTTGTCGTGGGCGAGGCGGCTGACGGCCAGGACGCGTTTACGCTTGCGCAGGAGTTAAATCCCGAGATTATCCTCATGGACGTGGAGATGCCCAAGCTAAACGGCATACAGGCGCTTCGCCTGATACTCGAACGGAGGCCTGAGACGAGGATACTCATGCTTTCCGTGCTTGATGACGACGAGAGAGTAAAAGAGGCCATCGAATCCGGCGCTATCGGGTATATAATGAAAGACGCGGACCATCACGAGTTCGTAAGGATAATAAAAAGCGCTTACGAGGGAAAAAAGATTGTGTCCCCGTTCCTCGCCAACTTCTCACCGAAACCGGCCGCCGACTCTAAGATGGATAAAGACGAAAAGGCCGGTATGGAAGGCAGAATTTCCTTTACCGAGCGTGAAAAGGAGGTTTTATCCCTTCTCCTTAAAGGAAAAAGCAACAAGGAAATATCCAATCTGACCTTTGTTTCGACTGAAACGATAAAGACACACCTTCAAAATATCTATAGAAAGCTCGGTGTAAAGAGCAGGCTGGAGGCTGTTGCGCTCCTGTGGAAAGAAAAGAAGTAATTAATTACCCTTACCCCATTTGGGGGATATTCTTCTCACCATTTTTGGTGAAGAAAATCATTCCTAACGGGAATTTACAATAATCCCGCTTAATATTAAATTATACACTAACCATCACAAGCTGCCCTGTTAAAAAGCACCGGTGTGCGTTACTTCATGATGTCTCGCGTTATGCGAATGCCGAATGCTGAAGCCGAATGTGACGGCGTAGAGAGCAGGGAAAAACCCGGGAGGAGGTGAAACGGATGAAAAGAAGCGACCTGTTAAAACTACTTACCGTTACAACCCTGGCTTTTTTGTACATCGGCGTTAGGCCGGCCCATGGGGGAGGAGAAGATCCGCTTGTGCCGAGGGTGCCTGAAGAGAAACTTGCTTCCGCAAAGCTCATGAAGAATCCGGTCGTAGCTGACGCTAAATCGATTGCCGCAGGCAGGGAAATATACTACGGGAAAGGACTCTGCGTAAACTGTCACGGGGAGTCTGGAAAGGGAGATGGGCCGGGCGGGGCGTCGTTCGATCCAGGTCCGAGAAACTTTACCAACACCGCGTGGCAGGCAGTAAGGACGGATGGAGAGCTATTTACGGCCATAACCGACGGTACGCAGTATGGCATGATAGCCTTCGGCGATAACCTCACTGCAAAAGAGAAGTGGGAGGTTATAAATTTCATCAGGACATTCGGAGCAGGAGCGGTTGCTAAAAATACGAGCGCGAAGAGCGAACAGAAATAAATTCGCGTTGCGTGTGGCAAATCAATCTGCGTTTCTCGCCGCATAATAAAATAATAAGGAGTCTCGGGCATGAAGAATAATTCGAGGGTGGTAGCGTTATTATCATTTGTGGCTGCGGTCTTGTTATTGCTAATGCCTAAAGTGTCACGCGCTCAAGAGGAGCACCTGCAACTCGTCAGTCCCCCTGACGTCCCCCCGCCAATAACGCGCACCACGCCGGCCACGGTTGTTGTCGATCTCACCACGGTTGAGAAGAGAGGAAAACTTGCCGACGGCGTAGAATACGATTTCTGGACCTTTGGAGGATCAGTGCCGGGGCCGATGATAAGGGCTCGAGTAGGCGATACCGTCGTGCTCAGGTTGCATAACGACGCGCACAGCAAGAATATGCATTCAATCGATCTGCATGCGGTCATAGGTCCAGGCGGCGGCGCAGCGGCTACACAGACGATGCCAGGCAAGATCAGCGAGATCCGGTTTAAGGCGCTTACCCCCGGATTCTTCGTTTATCATTGCGCTACGGCACCGGTGCCAACGCATATCGCCAATGGCATGTACGGCGGTATCCTGATCGAGCCGGAGGGCGGTATGCCCAGGGTTGATCACGAATATTTCATCGCTCAGGGCGATTTTTATACAAAGGGAAAGACCGGTGAGAAAGGTCTTCAGGCTGTCGACCCCAAGAAGATAGTGGACGAGCGTCCCACCTATGTTTTGTTTGACGGTCAAAAAGGAGTGCTTACCGGTAAAGGCGCACTAAAGGCCAAGGTCGGTGAGACCGTGCGTCTTTATGTGGCCAATGGTGGGCCAAATTTAGTTTCGGCCTTCCACATCATTGGCGAGCAGTTTGACAAGGTGTGGGTTGACGGGGCTCTTAGCTCTGAACCGGAGAAAGGGTCTCAGACCACTCTTATCGCTCCAGGAGATTCGTCAATAGTGGAATTTACGACACATGTGCCGGGCACTTTTCTCATCGTTGATCACAGCATAGAACGCGTTTTCGATAAAGGCGCGTTGGGCATGATTGACGTATCGGGAGAGCCTAATCCAGACGTCTTCGCCCCGGTAAAACATTAATTAATATCTTGCAGTCAGCATTAAGGTGTTCCAGGGGGGTCTCTCTGTAAGGGGAGGCCCCCTTAACATTTGTTCCAATTAATCGGGTAAACGGAGATTTGCTCTTCAGAGAACTGATGAATGCCGTGAATTAAGCCTGAGCTAAAGTTTATAGCCGAACTTACGAAGAAGATTTTTCCTGTCTTCCTTGTCTTTTATTGTCTCCACGCCCCTGGATCTGTATCCGTCTATTACTCCGAGGATGCCTCGCCCAACCGTGTTTTCGGCTATTATCACCTCGACAGGGTTTGCCGTCGCACAGAATATGCCGCATACTTCAGGCACGGCCTTGATGGCATTTAACACGTTGACCGGGAAGGCATCTTTGAGAAAAACAATGAAAGAGTGTCCGCATGAGAGGGCAAGGGCATTATTCTCGGCGAGCTTTATAAGGTCATGGTCCGTGCCGGAGGTCCTGACCAGGCACGGGCCGGATGACTCGCAGAATGCGAGACCGAACCTTATATCAGGCACCGAGCATACAAGGGCTTCGTGGATATCCTCAACGGTCTTGATAAAATGCGATTGGCCAATAATGAAATTGAGCCCGTCAGGGTTTTCTATCCGTACGCTTAATATGTCCATCCGTACACCGGCTCATCGGTTTGTGCAAATCCAGTATCTAAGGCCAGAGTGCCGTCTTAATCGTATCTATGGTTTGTGATTGATATGATAATCCTATTCTCTGCCATGGTCAATAAGACGGCAGTCCATGGGAACAGTTTTTAGCCGATTACAGGCTTTTCGCCAAATTGCAAAAACAGCCTTATTATGTTATGATTTAAAAAGCAAATAAATCCCGGATACCTGATTGGACAAAAACGGAAAAATAACGAAACAAATAAACATTGAAGATAATAATCTCGCCATGCGTCTTTTTGGCAAAGGCGGTGAAAATATTGCGAGGTTTGAAAAGAAGCTCGGCGTGGAACTCAACACAAGGGGGAGTCTCCTGACGATTCAGGGGGATGCGCAAAAGGTTGATGCCGCTGAAAGGCTCATTTCCGGGCTTTATTCTCTGCTTGAAAAGGGCTACTCGCTCTATCCTAACGACATTGACAACGCCATCAGGATGATGTCTTCAGACAAGGACGTTCGTTTCGAAGACATATTTATGGATACCGTCCATGTATCCTTCCGCAAGAAGGTAATAGCCCCTAAAAGCATATCCCAGAAGAAATATATCGACGCCATAAGAAAGCATGATATCGTTTTCGGCATCGGCCCGGCCGGCACAGGAAAGACTTACCTGGCCATGGCCATGGCGGTTGCGTCTCTTACCGGCAAGGAAGTCGACAGGATCATACTGACAAGGCCTGCCGTGGAAGCCGGCGAAAAACTCGGCTTTCTACCGGGAGATCTCGCCGCCAAGGTGGACCCGTATCTGAGGCCTCTCTACGACGCTCTTCACGACATGGTCGATTACGAACATGCCCAGAAGCTCCTTGAGAGGGGGGCCATTGAAGTGGCTCCGCTGGCTTTCATGAGAGGAAGGACGCTTAACGACTCGTTTGTCATCCTTGACGAGGCTCAGAATACGACCATTGAGCAGATGAAGATGTTCCTCACAAGGCTCGGGTTCGGCTCAAAGGCGGTGATTACGGGCGACATAACCCAGATAGACCTTCCGCTTGCAAAACCTTCGGGCCTTGTGGAGGTGCAGAAGATACTTCAGTCGGTCGAGGGGATAGAGTTCGTGTTCTTCTCGGAGACGGACGTCGTAAGGCATCCGCTTGTGCAGGATGTGATAAGGGCTTTCGAAAGAATGGATGCCAAAAGAAAGGCGGCTGTTCCGGAGGAGGCATGAGCTGGAGTCCGCCGCAACCCGTCCTTTTAAGGGCGGATCGGGGCGGATAACACAAGAGACCGTTCCTTGCCATGAAGAACTTCGCGTTCACGGCAAAGTTCTTCGATCATTTTTAAATGCCTTATGCTTCCTTCACGATTTATTTTTTCCAGACGTCATAGCTCCTGCTATCGCCTGGTTCGCCGCTGCGCGAGTCAGCCTCTCCCGGGCAGGCGCCGGTTACGCAGATACGGGCTTTTTTAAATTCGCGGATTTGCATGTGCCATCAAGGGGGCGATCGACATGGCCCGGACGACGCGCACTGGAGGAAGATGGGGATGAAGCCCAAGGTTATGGTTTTGGACAGGCCGGCCAACAGGAGCGCAAGGGCAAAGATAAAGAAGATGGCTGAGGCGGTATTGAATAGCCTGGATCTGTGCGACTTCGAGGTCAGCATCCTCCTTACCGATGACGGGGGGATAAGGGATCTTAATAAAAGGTTCAGGAATATAAACCGGCCTACGGACGTCCTCAGTTTCCCAATGGAAGACGAGCGCCTTCTCGGTGATATCGCCGTGTCCCTTGATACAGCCGGCATGCAGGCAAGGGATTTGAGGATAAGCCTTGAAGAGGAGCTTGGCAGGCTTGTAGTGCACGGAATGCTGCATCTTCTTGGATACGACCATGTGAAAGGCGGCT
>JAKAIQ010000172.1 GCA_021825035.1 Deltaproteobacteria bacterium
TTGGTGCAGATATCTTTATGAACCTTGTTTGCGTTGTCTTTGAGGACGGCGAAATATACCCTAACTTCTTTGACTCCGGCCTTTATAATCCCATAAAGGTTATCAGCTGTTTCGAAACTGGCCTCATCGGTCACGGCGATTCCTAACGCTTTATCCCGGATACTCAATCCTTCTTCTGCCACGTTTTCCTTTACCGCGAGATTAGTTTCCATTGAGATGCTCCTTTTTGTAGTAATAGAGATGCAGTGCGCTCCTGAATACTGCAAAGTTTTTATTGTCTCTTTTTTTAATAAGGCTGTAACTGCCATTGTCTCTGAGATAGAGGGCATAGACCTCTTCTGCCCCTCCATCCAATAATTCCTCATAGGCTGCAAGTTGTATATCCGTCGCCGGATGTGGCGAGCCGGTTTTGATGTCAATTAAAACCTTCTTGCTGTTCAGTCTTCCTGTCCTGTCTATCGTTCCGGCGTACATCAACTGAGGATGGTAAAGAGGCGTTTCGATGAGAACAGGTGCGAATCCACTCTCCTTCTTGAATTTGATGTACGCATAGACATAGGGCTTAAGCGTGTCGTCAAGGCTTTCAAAATCAAGCTCATCCTTGTCAAGAAGCTCACAAGCTGCGTGTACGTAAGTCCCACGAGTCATCTGATAATCGTTTAACCCGTAGTAAAGCAGAAGTCCAGTCTCCTTTAACACTTGAGTCACCGATGGGAGAATCTTCCCGTTAAGCGTGTAAACATGCGTGGCTTTGCAAAATTGAAAGTCAGGCGTGGATATAGACATTTACTTCGCTTTATAATCACAAGGCTTATCGCCACAAAGTGGGTTCATGTCGTTGTCGTATGTCGAATAGTCGCAACTGGAAGGCCCCTGACGGCATTCTTTTTTACCTGTCGGCCCCGGATTCTCGATGAATGCCAAAACGTCGTTCATTTGTTCCATCTGCAAATCGGTTATGTGTTCAACACTAAAGGCCCTTTTTATATCGTCTTCCGAAAGAGCCGCGGCTTTACAGCGCGCGAAAATGAGCTTTTTCTGTCCCTCGCTTATCGCTTTGCCGGAAGGGGCGCCTTTTGTCTGCTGAGGTTTCGCATCGACCGGGGCAGAAGCCGTTCTTGATTGAGGCGGCCGGATTGACGTTTGAGTAGGCTGAAATTTGCCACCCTGTCCATCGTCGTCTTCGCCTGTGGCGAGGCCAAGGGCCGCCAGAAGGGTATAACGCTGCAGGTAGGTGACGGTTGAACCTATGGCCTGGATTCGGTTCTTATTTCCGGAATCATCGGAAGGGCCAGTCAGGGTTACGCTTTCACGATATCCAGCGGAATGGGTAATATGGCAGGTAACGGTTATGTTGGTACCCTCCTGCGAGGTCTGCCAAGAGGCTGAAAGGTCGTGTTTGCCGAGAATCGCCGTAATCTCCTGTACGATACTTCCGAGGTTGGCGTAACTGTAGGCCGTGCGCCCTTTTTGCGTCATAAAGTCCACCCGGTCGCCTTTTTTAAGGACAGCCGGCGCTTCCTGTTTGAAGGCGGTCATCGACTGAATATACGCTTTTTTCGCACGATTGATCTCCCATCGTTCCTGCAAATCCATCAATTTGGAAAGAGTAGTAGGATCGGCATTCTTTTCGAGTGCCAACGAGATAAGGCGTGCCGGGTCGGCAGGCTCAATTTCAATCGGTTTATGTACGGCGAGTTCTTTACTCATCATATCTCCTTTTATATTTATTATTTACTCATCGTCATTTCCGTTGTTTAACGCAAACCAGCAGAACAAGAAAAGCACGCACAGCAACGCCCAAAATTCAACGATAAAAATAATCAATCGCATAATTCAAGTTTTCGTTTGCGTTGGATTTTTTTACTTGGTGGCAAGCAGTTCATAAGCTTTTCTACGACAGCCATGTATTGCCGCCGATATTTCGCTTTATTGCTGTATTTTTTTTCCAGACGCCATAGTTTTTTTTGACGCGGAGTTGCGTTCAGAATGAACCGTCGATCCTCCTTGATATAAGACGTTTTATCCATCAAAGCCCCATTTCCTTCAAATCTTTCTCGGCTTCTTTTCTGAGTTGCTGATCTATCACTTCCTCAATGCGGGCGGAGCCGTAAATCAGATTATCGTCAATTCTAACGGTCAACAATTGCGGCTTAAAGGTTTTGTCCATTCCCACGACCTCCTTATTTGAAGTTTTTAATTTTTAAAGTTATCGGCTTACTGTTTTCTTGCCGGCTACCAACCCTGCAAGTGCGTTCGGAACACTGCGAGGTATTTCTCAGCCAGTTGGCCCACCACGTCGCCCAGTTATCGTCAGCCTTCTTTCATTGTAACCATCTCGCTATTTGCGTCGCCGAGGTGAGCAATACAAGCACTGCGGCTATCCAGAGGAGGACGTAGCCGGAAATATGGAATACTTTTTCGCAAAGCTCATCGAGACGGTCTATATTCATGTTCATCACCCTTCCTTCTTCTTTTCTATGTATCCTTCCAGTAACTTCATCGCCCGTAGATAACCCTCCCTGTAAATATTAAGCTCGTTTTTGAATTCATCGGTCTCTCTGCTAAGAGTCTCTTTCATCTTTCTGAGGCGATTTCTCTCGGTTTGTATTTCGCGGGCGTATTCCATGAGTTCCTCGCTGTCCGTTATATGATCGAGACACGAAAGGAGAGACTTGGAACCTGGTTCCAACTGGAACGTCTCCAGGCACTCATCACACCGGCGTTGTCCATCATCATCATAGGCGTTTCGCTGGTCGTTCAAATCGTTTGCTTCTGTATAAACCTGATAGTCAGCCATTCACTTCCTCCCTTTCAATGGCTATGAACTTTCCATTTCTGAGAGTATAAAAGGTGTTTTCTTTTATACTCTCTCCGTCTACCCGGACGGATTGGACAGTTTCGATAGTCCAGTTGTAGTTACCATCGTTTTTCCACTCCGCCAATGTAAGCCAGCAACCTTTTTTGCCGCGTGCCTTGCCGCTAACACCCGTTGAAACCGCCACGGACCGCTCACCCAGGGCAGACGCCGCCGAATAGTCTCCATGCGCCTGCGCCGCCGAATAGTCTCCGTGCGTCTGCGGAGTATCTTCCTTGTTCCATTCCACTTTTTTAAAGATGAACTCCATGCCCGCTTCGATTAAGTCTTTTAAGCCAAGCTCGGATTGAATTTTTATTTTTGTGCAAACGACCTTCCCATTACCTATAAGACTGTTGGTCTTATCATCTCCTTCGACCTCAGCAAAACGGCTAATGGAAGGCCGATAATAGCGGAATACATCGAATGGATTTATGCAAAAATGAAATCCTCTTTTACAGAGAACGATTTCCTTCTCTTCGTATTCTTTTCCGACCTCAAACTGAAAGTTTTGGCACTTGAAGTTTTTGTCTAAACCCTTATAGCCCTTTATGCTCATCTCCCCCTCCGTTGTCCGTTAGTTTGTATTCGTAAGCACGGTCATGTCTCATCCGTCCTTCAATCTGGTAACCTAACCTGCGTAGCTCGGCGATTGCCGTACCGCTGGACGTGACCCTTGCATTTAAATTGAGGTCGAAGGTAGACATGAATTTTTCATAACTTAGGGCGTCTAATACCCGGTAAAGCCTGGGAGTCAGTTGTTTTGCATGGTGCATACCCCTTGAATTAATGACCTTCTCCCCTATCCTGTAGGCTTCCTGATGGTATTCCTTTTGGTGGTCGTTACTGCAAAACTTCTGATTGCTCTTTGCGGCCACAAATGACTTGCCACAGGACTTTAAAAGGCACCGTTTTTCTTTCTTAGAATCCATTAATGGATTGAAATCGGTTTGGCCCATGCCCTTTACTCCTTCCCATAACTCAAAACTATTCTGAGCGTGTCTGTAAGCGTTTTCACTTTTGTAGAATGTTCGATGGAATTGACAATTTCATATCCCATATAATCAAGGAGCTTATTTATCTCTTGCTCGCTCCAGCCCACTTCCCCATTTATCTTTCTTGACAGTCCCGATGGTGATAAGTCAAGGGTGGTTGCAAGGCTCTCATTCTTAGTGGCTTTCTTTTGTGCCTGTCTTATAAGCTCTGCAAAGTTCAAAAAAGCCTCTCTTTTCTTCTGTCGCAACCATCCGCAATTTTAATTGCGTGCGATTGCGTACTAATTCAGGTAAAAAAAAAGCATGAAGCTTGACGGATACCCTATGCCATCTTATAGCTCAGTCAACGAAAAGGCCCCAGTAAGGACTCTGGAGAATCCTTAAAGGGGCCTGTCGTTGGCCTTGAGTGAGGCAGATAGGTAGGTATCTGGGGACACGAACCGTGCCTCGGCGCTCAAGCTATATATATATATAAGTTGTTTGCTGTCCATAATTCGCATCCCCATTTTTTGAAGTATATAATATGTCATATTACATGTCAAGAGGGGAAAAGCATTTTTTTGATTTTTTTTACTTTGATACTTTACGCCATAGGGTATTAAGTATATAATACCTACATCAAATCGTTAAGGGGGACACGATGAGAGAAATCGAAAAGTACATTAAAGAGGCAATGGAACGGAAGAGGGTATCGAGCTATCGGCAACTTTCGCTTACCTTGGGCATGTCGCACAATGAGATTCCGCAAATAATGTCTAAAGGGGTCACGCCCTCCGATACCTTATGCATGAAGCTTGCCGAGTTCGCCGGGGATGATCCTGAGAAGGTTTTGCTCCTCGCCCAATTATCTAAAGCCCCGGAAGTATCAAGGCCTATTTGGAATAAGATTCTTCTACAATTGGCCAAAAGCGGAGTATTTACCCTTACTCTGCCGGTTTTATTAGACTTTCAGGTATTCTCGACAATAGCACCAAATATCCATTATGCGACAAGAAAGAGAACACGCCGTCGCCTCGCCTTGGCATAGTCTTTGCTCTTTATAT
>JAKAIQ010000003.1 GCA_021825035.1 Deltaproteobacteria bacterium
AGAAAAGAGGCTGTATGTCTCGTAGTCGGACGGGAGCAAGACCGCGTCCGGGCAGACCTTTTTGGCCTCGAAGAGCCTCATGCCGCGCTCGACCCCGCGGGCCTTCGCCTCATAGCTGGCGGCGGCCACAATCCCCCTCTCTTTTCCGGTTATTACGGGCCTGCCCCTCAGCTCAGGCCTTACCGCCTGCTCGCAGGATGCGAAAAAGGCATCCGCGTCGATGTGCATTATCGCCCTCGGCCACGAGCGTATTGTTACGGGCTCCGTCATTTGTACTTCCTTATTACGGAGGTCACCACCCCGGCGATCTTGAGCTCGGTCTTCGGCCTTATCTCGCCGTACTTCGGATTCGCCGGACGAAGCGTTACGCTCCCGCCCCTTTTTTCGAGGTACTTCATCGTCCATTTGCCGTCCACCTCGGCTATTACTATGTCGCCGCTTCGGGCCTCACGCCCCCTCTCGACCAGGACCATGTCACCCGGCAGTATCCCGGCCTCTATCATGGAATCGCCGGATACCTTAAGCAAGAAAGTGGCTTCCCTGTTCTTTATGAGGAGGTCGTCAAGCGATAGCGTATCGACGAGTTCCTCCTCGGCCGGCGAAGGAAACCCGGCCTCGACCGCGCCGAGCACCTTTAAAGGAAGCGCTGTCGATAGCGCCGTGAGCCTTCCTTTCGAGTCCCGCCTGAGGGCCTTCATCCCTTCGAGGCGGGAGATGAGCTTGGAGACCGAGTTTTTGGATTTCAGGCCCAGGAGCCGGCCTATCTCCGAGAAGCTCGGCATCCGGCCCTCCCGGCGGTAAAACGCCGATATCTCTGCGGCCCTGAGTTTCAGGCTATCAACGGATTCCCTTGCCATGGTTGGATTATAGGTGAACAATCGTTCACTGTCAAGGCAAATCCCGGATAATCAAGCGGTGATAGCCGGGTTTATTCGCCGTAGCGCCCTTTGCGGACTTTGCCGCGGAATACGAGGTACTGATGGGCGTTATAGAACAGCATTATGGGGATTAACATCCCGATGCCGGCAAGCATGAAAACGAGCGTGGCAGGCGCGGCGCTTGCGCCATAGACGGTCACATGCGGAGGAAGCACGTAGGGATGAAGGCTTATGACCAGGCCGAGAAATGAGGCGGTGAATATGGCGAAGCTCAACAGAAGCGGCGCGGATTCGCGCCGGAGCGTCAGCGCGCGGAAAAGGAGGAAGAAGCTCGCAAGCGCCAGGGCCGCGATGCCGCCGAAAAGGATTATGCCTGAGGCCGAGAACCATTTACCGGCAACGAACGGGAAGACCGAGGTTGTGGCGGCGGTAACGGCGCCTCCCGCGGCCATCGTGAGCCACCCGGCACGGCGCGCCTGCCGGAAGCTCCACTCCTGCACCTCCCCCATGGTCTTTATGATAAGATAGCTTGCGCCGAGGAGCGCGTACCCCGCGACTACCCCAAGCGCAACCATGAGAGAGAACGGGTTCAGCCAGTCCCACTGGCCCCCGGCAAAGGCATTGTTTCGCACCGATATCCCGCTCAGCACCCCTCCCAACACAAGCCCCTGGGCCAGCGCTGCGAAGAGGCTTCCGAGTCCGAAAGCGAGGTCCCACACGCGCTTTTTCTCGGCGAGCTCCCGGAACTCGAAAGCCACGGCGCGGAAGACAAGGCCGAAGAGCATGAGGACGAGCGGGATATAAAGGGCGTTCAGCGCAAGAGAGTACGCAAGCGGCATTGCGCCGAACATCGCTCCTCCCAGAAGCACAAGCCACGTCCCGTTGGCGTTCCATGTGCTGCCGAGGCTTGTCATCATGACGTCCTGCCTCCATTCTTCTCCGGCCGCGAGCGAGAGTATCCCCACGCCGAGATCGAATCCGTCCAGCACCACGTAGATGAAAAGAAAGAGCGAAAGAAGGCTGAACCAGATGTCAGCCAGCATCATTGCGGTATCGTGCATGATCAAACTCCCGGCCCGCTTGCATGTCGCGCTACTTTTGAGGCCCGGCCCTGAGCAGGCGAACCATGAAAACCGCGAAGGCCGCGAGAATAATGCCGTAAACGAGGCCGTAAAGGACGAGCGAACTCAGGACGGTCTCGGCCGGCAGGCGCGACGCCCCGTCGGCGGTGCGGAACAGGTCCTGGACCAACCATGGCTGGCGGCCCGTCTCACGGGTGATCCAGCCCGTCTCGACCCCTATATAGCCGAGCGGCATGGCGCATATCCAGGCGCGGAGCAAGCCGCGCCTGGCCATCAGACGTTCCAGGCCGAGTCCGCCGCGCAGCCAGCATAGCGCGCTCCAGAGTGAAAGAAAGAGGGTCAGAACACCGGATAGAATCATCAGGCGAAATGCGAAGAACGTGAGCCTTACCGGCGGCATGTCCTGCGAGGCGACCCCTTCCAGGCCCCTCACCTCGCCTGTAAGACTGTGCGTGACGAGCAGGCTCAGTCCGTCCGGCACTTCCAGAGCCAACCGGTTCATCCGCGCGGCCATATCCGGCCACGCAAGCACCACAAAAGGCGCGCCGGCGCCCGGCAAATTCGTGCGCCAGTGCGCCTCCATTGCCGCGAGCTTGACCCACTGGCGTTCGGCCACGCCACGGCCGCTCACGTCTCCAAGGAATATCTGTACCGGGGCGACGACGATAAGGACGCCCACGGCCCACCTGAAGCTCAGGTTAAAGAGGGCCGGGGCGCGGGCGCGGAGGATATACCAGGCGCTTACACCTCCCACCACGAGGCAGGTCGTCATCATGGCCGCGAACCACATGTGAAGCGCGGCGGCGGCGGTATCCGGATTGAAAACCGCCCTTGAGAAGCTGTCTATGACCAGCCTTCCATCAAGCCATCTCCAGCCCGCCGGGGCCTGCATCCAGGCGTTGGCGGCCATGATCCAGAAAGACGAAAGCGACGCCCCCAGCCCCACCATGCCAGTTGCGAAGAGATGCGTCCCGGGCCTGGTCCTCTCCCAGCCGAAAGCCATTATGCCGATGAACCCGGCCTCGAGCATGAAGGCCATCGCCGCCTCGAACCCCAGGGTCGAGCCGATAAGATCGCCGGCCACCCTTGAAAACGGGGCCCAGTTCGTGCCGAAGGCGAACTCAAGGGGTATCCCTGAGGCCACGCCGATGCCGAAGTTAAGAAGGAATATCCGTGTCCAGAACCGCGCCTGCCGGTAGTAGCGGCTGTCGCCGAGCTTGAGATAGAGGGCCTCCATGGTGAATATGAAGAGGCTCAAGCCTATCGAAAGGACCGGCCACAGTATATGGAAGAGGGCCATGAAGCCGAACTGAAGCCTCGACAGGAATATGTGATCGCCTAAGATGCCCATGCGCGAAGCCGCATTTATTCTTGAAGCTACCGGCCTTGGACGGCGCGGTTTCAGCTCGTAAGGTTAAAGGCATATCTGTAGCTCTCTCTTGTCTCCGAATGAGCCTTTGGTAGATTATATCGCAGTATGCCGGGGCCGCAAGCAGGCGGGCATGCCCGCCGCGGCCCGCTGCAACTCACAACCCCTTGACCTTTTCGCTCAGCATCTTTATGAACTCAGGATATGGCTCACGGGAAAGGATGTCATTGAACTGGCTCCGGTAGTTGTTTATCAGGCTTACCCCCTCTATCACCACGTCGTAAACCATCCAGCCTTTGGCCTCCTTCATCACCCTGTAATCCACCGGAACCCGGTTGCCCTGCTTGGTTATTATCCTCGTCCGGATGAGCGCCTTGTCGCCAAAGCTGATCTCCGGCTCGTAGGCCACGGTCTCGCCGTTATATTTTTCGACCTTGTCCACGTACGCTCCTTCGAGCACCTTCGGAAAAAGCTCGGAAAACTCCTTTTTCTCGGCTTCCGTCCTCGCGGTCCAGTATCTGCCGAGGGCGAGTTTCGACATCTCCCTGAAGTCGAACCTCTCCCTGACGATCCTCATGATGGCGTCCCGGCGCTCCTTGCCTTTCCCGGGGCCTTGAAAGGCCGGGTTATTGAGGATATCGATGACGGCGTTTATTGAGCCCTTCATCTCTGCCGTGGCATCCTGTGATCGAGCAGGAGGCGCAAAGGCGAGGTACGCCATGACGACGACGGAAAAGACGAAAAAAAACTTTTTCAGGCATGTCATTTCCGGCCCTCCTCGTTTGATTCGCCCGCCGGTTTAGGCAGGCTGAAGATATATCTGCCTATCAGGTCCTCTATGTCTACGGATGGCTCGGTGTTTATGATGGTCGCGCCGGGCTTGAGCATGGTCTCCGAGCCGCCTGGGCTCAATCTTATGAACTTCTCGCCGATAAGCCCTCTCGTCCTTATCGAGGCTATAGTGTCGTCGGGGAGCTTTATTCTCGAATCTATGGCCATGGAGACGACGGAGTCATAGTTCTCCAGGCGTATGTCCATGACCTTCCCGACCCCTACGCCGGCTATTTCCACCGTGTCTCCGGCTTTCAGGCCTGATGATGAGGTGAATATCGCATTCAGTGTATAGGTCTTCTCGCCGAAGACCGAGATCTTGCCGAGGTTTATCGAAAGGTACGCCAGCGCGGCAAGTCCGATGGCCACGAACACGCCGACGAGAAGCTCTGTCCTTTGCTCTTTCATCCGTTCCCTGCCCTCCTGGCGACGGCAATAAATGTCTTCCTGCGATTCGTCGCTTCCTTCCCTCTAATACATCTGTATCGGCCCCTCGGCGCTTCCTGAAAGGAACTGCCTTACGGCAGGGTTCGACGATTTGACTATCTCACCCGGGGGCGAGCATTCGATGACCGCTCCTTCATGGAGCATGGCCACGAGGTCGGACATCTCGAGGACCTCTCTTATGTCATGGCTCACCAGGACGTACGTTGCCGGCGAAAGCGACTTGCATCTCTTCATCAGGGCGTGTATGGCGGTCTCCACTATCGGATCCAGGCCCGTGGTCGGCTCGTCGAAAAACAGGTACTCCGGGCTCATGACAAGCGCCCTGGCGAGGGCGACCCTTTTTTTCATGCCGCCGCTTATCTCATCCGGATACTTGTCGCCCATGCCGGGAAGGCCCACCTCCCTCAGCATGGCGTTGACCTTTGAGGCCGTCTCGCCTCCGCTCAACCTCATGAGCTCCTTCAAGGGAAGGGCCACGTTCTCGAAGACCGTAAGCGAATCGAAAAGGGCGCCTCCCTGGAAGACCATGCCGAACTTCCTTTTTACGTTATTTAGCGCCCTGCCCTTGAGCGCGGCTATATCTGCGCCATCGACGACGATCGAGCCCGAATCGGGCCTCATGAGGCCAACGAGATGCTTGAAAAGGACGGTCTTCCCCGCGCCGCTCTTCCCTATTATGGCGGTAGTCTTTCCGGTCGGTATCTCGAGGTCGACTCCTCTCAAGACCTCGACGCCTTCAAACGATTTTCTGAGGTTTGAGACCTTTATCATCCCGCCTCAATGGAGTATGGAAGTCAGGAAATAATCCCACATGAGCACGAGTATGGCCGAAAGGACGACGGCCTCGGTCGTCGCGTCGCTCACCCCCTTGGCCCCGTGGCCGCAGTTATAGCCCTTGTAGCACGACACCCACGTGACGATAAGACCGAAGGCGAGCGATTTCACGGCGCCGCTCCAGATGTCTCTCCACTCCACGCTCTCCTTCATGCCGTCGAAGTACCTTGCGGCGTTGATGCCGAGAAGCTTCACGCCGACGAGATAACCGCCGTATATGCCTATGACGTCGAATATTGCGACAAGCAAAGGCAACACTATTATACCGGCGAGCATCTTCGGCTCCACCAGGAATTTTATCGGGTCGAGGGTCATGACATCGAGGGCGTCTATCTGCTCGCTTATCCTCATTATGCCCAGCTCAGCTGTCATGGCCGAGCCTGCGCGGGCGGTCACCATGAGGGCGCCAAGGACCGGGCCGAGTTCCCTGATGAGACTCAAGGCAACAAGCGACCCCAGGGCGGATTCAGACCCGAACTTCCTTAACGTATGATAGCCCTGCAGCCCCAATACCATGCCGGTAAAGCCGGATGTGAGAACGATGATGAAAAGGGACTTCACCCCTATAAAGTGCATCTCGTTCACGACACGAACTATCTTGTAGGGTGGCTGTACGGCGGATAAGATGAACCTGAAGAGAAATAGAAACATCCTGCCCATCTCTCTCAGGTAGAATATGGTCCGTTTCCCTATAAAAATGAAAAATCCCAAAAACCTCCCCCTTCACGGAAAGATCCGGATTAAATTATAGCAGTATTGCAATTTGCGGCAAGGCTTGCCCGTTCCATAAAAAAACAGGCCGTCGCCGCTCAGGGCGAGCCCGTTTTTTTGAAGGCCTTCAAACCGCGCTACGCAAGCCTATAATTCTACTGCGCTCCAAATAATCAGAAGTAGAAGCGTATAAAGAGCAGCGATAGTTACATACGCTTCTCTTATATGCCTTGCCTGCCTCTCTAACGCGCTCAGGGGCCTTTCAGTCTTCTCAACCTTTTCGTAGTTGACTCTTGGCCAATGAATGCTGAACATATATTTCCACCTCCTTTACATATTAATTATAACACCGGTAAGCGGAAAAAATCCTTGAGCGTGACGTTCTGAGGAAGGAAATGCCCAAAAAGAATTATAATTAATCGGAAATTAAAGAATTTTTAATCGAAAAACAAGAAATCCCATCGAAGGAATTTAGTCAAAACGATGTTTTTCTGAACCAGTTTTTCCCGTGACATAGCGGCCACAGGAAGCAGAATGGTTTTCTACGGATAGATTCTAACTATATTCGAAGCCTGGAGTCCCTTTTCGCCCTGCGTGAGATCGAACTCAAATATGAGGTCGCGGCTCGGAAGCGCATCCCTGTCGAGTGACGGCTCGAAGCCGGAGTCGTGAGCGAAGGCAGTCCCGTAAGGCGAGTCAGCCCTTCTGGTGTCGGTTATCCAGAGGCCGGGGCCGATTCTATTCAAATATCTCATGAAACCGAAGTTTTTCAGCCGGTTAAACGTGTAACATATCCCTCGCACGCGCGAGCCCGGCTCCCCCCAGTTCTTTCTTGCCTCTCCGCCTTCAACCGGCAGGAGGTTGGGGATAAGATAGCCGGACATGAAGAGGTCTACCTCCCTTTTGAGGTTCGACGAGACGTTCTGAAAGGCGACGGCCTCGACCCTGCACCCCCTATTCTGAAGAGCGCGAACGACCTGAATGAAATCACCGTCGCCGGTTGTAAGCATGACTTTTTCGAGGTTTTCCGACTGGAGGAGGACATCCACGGCCATGTCGAGGTCGGCGTTAGCCTTACCGAAGCGGTTCCCAGCCTCATCGACGTACCAGGTCACGATCTTCTCTATGACCTTGTAGCCATAGTCACGCAGCGTCGAATGAAAATTGAAAGTACGGTCCCTATAGTCACGGTCGGTGCGCGCCCTCTCTTCATCGTAAGCTACGTAGGCATTGAGCCTAACCGGCTCGCCGGCCTCCCGGCAGGCGAAATCTCGCAGAATGTCAAATCGCATCCCGTATCCGCCATTTCGCGTTATGTTGGCGACGTCTATGTAAAGACCAACCCTCTGGGATCTCGGCTTAGTCATCTCATCTCCTTCATCTGTCTTTTTATGCGAGCATTATACCAGCTTTGCGGGAAAAGACATAGCTTAACGAACCATGTCACGACCATTTTCCTGAAAAGGCCTGAAAAAAACAAAGAAAAGGGTGATTTCGCAATCACCCTTTTCTTTCGCGCATTTATTTAATTCTCTTCGCCTCTCAATTGTATCCCACTCCTCGTTGTACGCCGTACGCCGCTCCCCTATGAGTGATGCGGCCTCCAAAAGTCCTTCGGAAGGCCCTCGTGATGAGTCATCCTGTATATCCAATAAATAATCCCGGCGAAAATACCCACTATCGCCAGCACCGGAAGCACCAGCACGATGAAATCATAAATCATGAACCCGACCATGGAGAGTAGAAATACCAACCCCACGCTCACCAGAAGCGCGGCTACCGTTATTATTATCCACTGCCCGAGCGAAGATCTCCCTTCCGCCAACCTGTCGGCGTCCTCAAATTTTGTCGTAAGCTTCGTCATATAAAACACCCCCTCTCATGAGGTAAACTGATTATTCCTACTACAATTATACCTCATTATTTAATAATTTATCCGGCATGCCGTTTAAAAACAGCCTGCCGGTGCAATCCCGGGACGGATTGCCAAATTGCGGGACCTGGACGAATCCACTTCGACCGGGTCGTAGTTGAAAAAGTTTAGCCGGATCAAGAGATTTTTATGATTTTGCCTGATATTCGCATGGCGTTTTTTATTGGCAAAACCACATCGACATGTTTTCGCCATCGCGCGAGATAATAAACGGCTATTCAGGCTGAAGCGCCGTAGATGCGACTTAAGTCACATCTACGGCTGATACGACATGATAACCTATGGAACCGCTTCGACCCCCGTACGATTGAGGAATGCCGTAATAAAAGATCCTCCTTCTCCCTCTGCCTGATTATGACAATGAGAGGTGATGGGAATCCCCACCTGCCGCCCCAATAATTTAGAAATTGCCAAAAAACGCGTAAGCTGGCATAATATCTCGACATTACGGAGATCCTTTTTTGAACGGATTTATCTTCAAAAAGAAATCCCCCATTTCGCGGCTGGCCATCCCCCTGACCGCCGCCATCACTTTCCTCGTCTATTTGAGGTCGCTCTGGAGCGGCTTCGTGAACTACGACGATCTCGGTTACGTCGTCGAGAACCCCATGATAAAGGCGCTCAACCGCGACTTTATCGTCCGCGCCTTCACCTCCGAGGTCATGGGCAACTATCACCCTCTTACAATGATCTCCTATGCGGTTGACTTCAGGATATGGGGGCTCAACCCGGCGGGCTATCATCTGACCAATATCCTGCTGCACGCCGTGAACACGTTTCTCGTCGGGGCGCTCGCCGTAAAACTTTACAACCTCGCCTCGCTTGAAAAGGAAAGGGATTTCTACCCCGGCATCTTGACCGGCCTCGCCGCGGCTCTGCTCTTTGGCCTCCATCCGCTTCACGTGGAATCAGTCGCCTGGGTGTCGGAACGCAAGGACGTGCTCTCGGGGTTTTTCTTCATCCTCTCGGCGCTTGCCTACGTGAGATACGCGAACCCGGAGTGGAGGAGGGGGAGCGGACTCTACTATGCGCTTTCGCTCGTCCTGTTCGCCCTCGCCCTCTTGAGCAAATCGATGGCCGTCTCCCTTCCCTTTGTCCTTCTCATACTCGATTTCTACCCCCTTGCAAGGCTCGGCTCATGGCGTACGGTCTATGAAAAGCTCCCGTTCTTCACCCTATGCGCCGCCTCCGCCGTTTCGACCATTTGGGCGCAGACAAAAGGCAGGGCGCTTCTGACGCATTACCCTCTGTCAGAGAGGCTTGCGGTGGCGGCGCGTTCTTACGTCTTTTATATTTACAAAATGGTGCTGCCGGTGAACCTCATCCCGTATTACCCGAGGCCGCGCCATCCCTTCGACTACGTGTTCCTTCTATCCATCTCCGTTCTTTCAGCCATAACGCTCTGGTGCCTCGCCACCGTCCGGAGAAAAAAGATATATACGGCCGTATGGCTCTACTACATAGTGACCCTTCTTCCGGTGGTCGGCATCGTTCAGGCCGGCTATCAGATGGCGGCTAATAGATACATGTATATCCCGTCCATCGGGCCTTTCATCCTCATAGGGTCGGTGTGCGGATACCTTTCGAGCAGGTTCACGGAAGGGAGGGCCATCGTCATGCTGACGCTCGCCTCGGCCATCGCCCTCGGGATACTTACGTTCAGGCAGGAAAGGTTCTGGAAAGACTCCGTCGCGCTCTGGACGCGTGAGCTGAAATACAAGCCCGTGACCATCGCCTACACCGGCAGGGGGTACGCCTATTATCAGGAAGGCAGGTTTGATGATGCTGTGCGCGATTATACGGCCGTCATAGAAGGCACGAGGGGAATGGCCAGGGACGAAATAGAGCTTGACGAGGTTTACAACAAGCGGGGGCTCGCCTTCGAGAAGGCCGGCGACCTTGATTCGGCCATAGCCGACTTCAACAAGGCGGTAAGGCTCAATCCCGGAAACGTCAGGGCGCTCAATAACATGGGCAATGCCTATAAAAAGGCCGGAAGCTTCGACCTCGCGGTGTCCGACTTCAATGCCGCCCTCGCCATCGAGCCCGGAAATGCGGCCATACTTTTCAATCGCGGACTCGCGTACGACGCGGCAGGCGATGAAGCGGCAGCCCTTGAAAGCATCAGGAAGGCCGCGGCAATGGGGCTCCCTGCGGCGAAAGAATTCTTAAAAAAGGCGGCGCCATCCGGCGATTAGCGCATGACCGGCAGATGATCTTTGCCGGCTATCCGCGCCCGGTCCGGCGCCGTTTCATCGAACCGGAAGGCGTTTGGCGATACCTTTCCGGACCTTCCGGGGCCATCCCTCATCCCCTGCACGGCGGCTCCAGTGACACATTCCCCGCCGTCATCGCATTTTCTTCCATCAGCCCTGATTCGGGCCGCTGTCAGGCCGGCGCGCCTCCGGGTACGCCGCCTCCATTATTCCCTGCCGCATTGCAAAGCCGCTTGCCGTCTTGTCCCGCGTTCTAATACCCTTACAGGCCGCATTGAAAAAAACGCGAGTATCGATCATGCGGTTGGCCGCATGGCAAACCCTGAGACGCTCTGAAGGAGCACGGATGTCAATTTATCTTCGCGATATTGACAGGACGAAAATTCGATATAGACTTCAAATTGCCATCAGATTCATCCGACGGCGCAATGTTAGAGCATTTCACGGACAGCCGCGACATTAACCGACGAGGTCATTCATGATAAAGCGTGCCGCTCCGTTATTTGCCGTTCTTCTCGCGACGCTCATCGCCGCATCGCCGTCCCGAGCCGGGTCCGCCTCCATCGAATTCACGCCCGTATAGATAACTCCGTTTATCGGCGGTTATACCTTCGATGGCAACCGGAGGCTCGCGACGAAGCCGGTATACGGACCAAGAGCAGGCTACGCCATGAGCGAAAGGCGGGGAGTTGAAGGCGCCTTTGATTACGTCACCGCGAAGCTAAACGGCGGGGCAAACGCCAACTCTCGCGGTTACAGGATAAAGGAGCCGCATAACCTGGTTACGGGACACCGGCTCGTTCCATACCTTTCCGCGGGCGATGGAGGGAATACCATCGCCTATTCCGGCAACGCAAAGTACTCGACAAATCCGCCCTTGGACCGCGGCGCAATGGTCAAACGCCTTATCACCGACTCGTGGACCCCGAGAGGGGATGTCAGGAACATCATCCTCTTCGACAATGTCCTCAGCAACCTCGAATACGCTGTCCGGCTGAGCTATCTTCCGGAGCTGCCGCGGGGCGGGCATTCCCGTCTCAAGTCAGGATACGGCTATCCGGAGTTACGGCTATGATGAAAAGGCGCATGCACATCTTTTACGGCCTGTGTATATCGGTCGCCATCGCTCTTTACGGCGAAAGGGCATGCGCGGACGAGCTCATCCTTGCGAACGGCAATGTCCTGACCGGAAAGGTTATAAAGGCGGAGAAAGGCGTCCTTACATTATCCACTGAATATTCAAAGCCGGTCCTCATCAAGACTTCGGCGATAAAGAGCATATCCACGGATACCCCGGTAGAGGTGCGTCTCGATGACGGCGAGATGCTCAAGGGCAAGATCAGCACGACAGCAGCGGGAGAGATAGTCGTCGAATCGAACGAGGGCAGAAAGTCCGCGGTCATAAGCTGGGACAGGGTCAAATCGATAAATCCGCCGCCGGTCAAATGGTCCGGCAATGTCTCCCTGGGCCTGAATGCGCAGTCGGGGAATACGGAATTGACCAATATCACCATCGGCGCAGACGCTTCACGAAAGACCGATGAAGACCGGGCTGATTTACGCTTCATCTATAACTATGCGGAGAGCAGCGGAAAAGTCTCGGCAAGAAATGCCTACGGTATATTGAGCTACGATTATCTCCTGTCCAAGAGCTTCTATGAGTATCTCGATGTGGAGATGCTTTCGGACAGGTTCCGGGACCTGAGATTGCGCACCGCCGTAGGCCCCGGCGTCGGATATCAGGTATGGGATTACCCTTCGAGGAGCCTTTCCGTGGAGCTGGGAGCCGCATACATCGCGGAGGACCACGTTTTGGCCGCCGACAATTCGTGGATCGCCGCGCGCGCGGCAGCCAACCTGAGCTGGAAGATAATCGACGCGATCACCTTCACGGACTACTTGGAACTCTATGAAAGGGTCGACAAGGCGGCAAATTATAATTTCAGAAATGAGGCGAATCTGATCACGGGTCTTACGACAAGTTGGGCTCTCAAGGTGTCGAACATAACGGAGTATGACAACAGTCCGGCTCCGGGCATAAAGAAGACAGACATGATGTGGATAGTCGCCCTGCAATACAGTTTCTAAGCCTTGCCCAGGGCGCTTCATCAAGGCATGTCAGGTGTTCTCTGGACGGGAGGCAAAAAAAAATGCTAAAAGAGTTCAAAGAATTCGCGGTCAAAGGAAATGCGATCGATATGGCCATAGGCATCATCGTCGGCGCGGCCTTCAGCGGCATTGTAAATTCCCTGGTAGCGGATATAATCATGCCGCCCCTTGGGCTCATCATGGGTCACGACTTCTCAAACCTTTTCATAGTCTTGAAACAGGGCACGGCGCCGGGGCCATACCCGTCCCTCGCGGATGCGAAAAGGGCGGCCGCCATTACCTTTAATTACGGTTTGTTCATAAATACGATAGTCAACTTCTTCATTGTAGCGTTTTCCATGTTCCTGTTCATAACCTATGCAAGAAAATTATGGGTAAAAGCGCCGCCTCCTTCGGCGCCGGCGACAAAGGAATGCGTGTACTGCCTGTCGAATGTTCCGGCAAAAGCCACGCGCTGCCCGCATTGCACCTCAAAACTGGATTGACTCGGGACTTTTGAACAAAAGACCGGATGGCATAGAGAAAAAAGTTTAAAAAACTGGGCAGACCCCAAAAGGAACGACGCACTTTCCAATACCCGGCGAGCATGTTCAAAATTACAGGCCGCAGACTCAGAAAGATCCTCCTGGGCGTAACGCTTTTCTTCGCCTTTTATACGCTCGCGGGTTTTTTCCTCGTCCCTTACGCTTTGAAAAGCATACTCGTCAGCAAGCTTTCAGAGTATCTTCATCGGGAAGCCGCTATCAAAGAGGTCGGATTCAACCCTTACAGTTTCGCGGTAACCATCAGGGGTTTCACTCTTAAAGACAAGAAGGGCCCGGCCTATTTCGTTTCCTTCGACGAGCTCTACCTCAATCTCCAGGCCCGGTCGCTAATTAGAAAAGCGGTAGTAATAAAAGAAGTGCGGCTCAGAAAGCCCTCCATAAACATTGTCCGTAACGAGGACGGGACGTATAATTTTTCAGACCTCCTGCCAAAAAAAGCCATAAAGGGCGCGACGCATGCAAAAGGCGCATTGAAATTTTCCATCAACAACATCCAGATATCCGGCGGGAGGGTGGATTTCGATGACAGGCTGAAAAATATAAAACACAGGGTAACGGACATAGACGCAGCCATACCCTTTATATCGAACCTGCCTAGAGAAGCCGACATATTCGTCAAGCCGTCATTTTCGGCGAAAGTCAACGGCGCCGGGTTCAAGCTTGAAGGTGAGACAAAACCCTTCGCCGACACCCTTGAAACACTATTGAGCGTCCGCCTGAACAATCTGTCCATCCCCTATTATCTCTCGTACTCCCCTGTCGCTCTCAACTTCAAGTTAGTCTCCGGGTATTTGAGCGCGGATATCGCCGTTTCATACAGGCAATATGCGAACAGGGAACCCTCCCTGACGTTTAGAGGCCCGGTGGACCTGAAAAAGATCGATCTCGAGGACCACAGGGGCGACCCCGTGCTGGCCCTCCCGTCGCTTCACGCAGATATCTCATCGGCGGAAGTCTTCAGCAGGACCGTATACATCTCCTCCATCGTCCTTCAAAGGTTACGCGTGCACCTGAAGCGCGATAAAAACGGCGACTTAAACCTTAAAACCCTGTTACCTGAGTCAAAGGGAGCGGCAAAGGATGAAAGTAAGAAGACGGCCGGGCAGCCCCTTGCCGTGAATATAGACAAGATAAATCTTCAGCGGGCAGGCTTCTATTTCTCGGATTTTTCCGAGCACAGAAATTTCCATCGCGTTGTCGAACCGATAGACTGCACGATATCCGGCTTCAGCAGTTCCGGCAATAAACCCGCAGGCCTCAGCCTGCGGGTTAAGAATACCGAGGGGGAGAGCGGATCGGCGGATGGAAACTTCACGATAAACCCCGTCGCGGCAGACTTGAAGATAGGCCTTGAAGGCATCGATGTGGCATCTTTTGATCCCTATATCGGAGGCGTGGCCAATATCTCGGTCACAAAGGGCCGCGCTTCGGCGTTCGGAAGGCTGAGAACGAGCCTCGGGGGCAAGGACGAATACACCGCGTCGTTCGCGGGCAACGCCCGGCTGACCGGATTTTCAGCGCGCGATAAATCCACTAACGAAGTCATTCTCAAATGGAAGTCCCTCGGCTTCGGCAAGATGGATATCGGCTATAACCCGATCCTTGTCAGGATCGGTCGGATATCCCTCACCGATTTCTTTTCCGACGTGGTCGTCAACCATGACGGAGTGCTGAACCTTAAAGAGATCATAACAAAAAAAGAGTCTGGGGCGCCTGCGGCGAAAAGCGTGTCTCCAACCTTGCGCGGGGCCGGTCCGCGCATAACGGTAAATACAATAATCCTTAAAGGAGGCCGCTTAAACTTCAATGACAGGCATATAGAGCCGAACTTCTTATTGCAGGCCACTGAAGTAGGCGCCAGGGTCTCCGGCATCTCTTCTCTGGAGAGCAAGGCCGCTGACGTCGACCTGACCGCAAAAATAGACGGGTTCGCGCCGCTTGAGATAACCGGAAAGATAAACCCCTTGAGAAAAGACCTTTTTGCCGACCTTCACGTCTCGCTCAACGATTTCGACATGAGCACGACAACGCCCTATACCGGGAGATACTTAGGGTACAGCGTGGAAAAAGGGAAGCTGTACCTAAACCTCCTGTATCGGATAAACCAAAGGAAACTCAACGCCCGGAATGATATCCTTCTTGACCAATTCGATTTCGGGGATAGGGTCGAAAGTCAGGTCGCCCTTAAGCTCCCGATAAAGTTCGCCGTAAACATGCTCAAGGACAGAGACGGAAAGATAGACATCGACTTTCCGCTTTCCGGCACCCTCGACGACCCGCAGTTCAGCATCGGGGGCATTATAATAAAGATAATCGTAAACCTTATCGTAAAGGCCGCGACTTCCCCGTTCGCGCTCCTCGGCCAGATTTTCGGGGGAGGCGCGGATCTCGGGTATGTCGAGTTCAACCCTGGCAGCCATGCGTTGACGGTCGAGAGCATGAAAAAGCTCGACAGCCTCATAAACGCCCTCTATAACAGGCCGGCGCTAAAACTTGACGTCGAAGGCTACGTGGATATTGGCGCGGACAGGGCGAGCCTCAGGGACTATATGTTCACGAGGTCTATAAAGGCGCAGAAATATGACGAGTTGACCGGAAAGGAGAAGGCCGCAACGACGATCGATGAAGTTACGATAGGGCCGAAAGAGTATGAGAAGTACCTGTGGCTGGCGTACAAGAACGGAAAATTCCGGAAGCCTACGAACTTCATAGGACTCACCAAAAAACTTCCAGTGCCTGAGATGGAGAAATTGCTTCGCGAAAACACCATCGTAACGGATGACGACCTCAGGGCGCTCGCTTCCGACAGGGCCATGACGGTAAAGGACTACATCCTGGCATCCAAAAAGGTCGATCCCCGGAGGGTTTTCATCGTGTGGCCGAAGTCGCTTTCTCCAGAGAAGAAAGACAATCTAAAAGACAGCCGCGTCGAGTTCAATCTCGAATAGATCGGGTAAGAGAAGTTCATCCAGTCGCCCCGATTGGGCGTTATATATACTGATACGTCAATGAAATCCCTGTTATTCATTCCACGCCAAGCTTGCCTGTTATTATATCAAGGCGGAAAAAAATGTATTCGCTCCGGGTCCACGAGCCCATTAACTTCGGCGCCGGGACGGAGATGGCTAGCCTCCGGCGTTACCGGATGCTGCAAGAGGATATTTAACTCAATTGCGCCGCGTCCCAGGATCCGTAAAGCCAGGCCCTCCTCTCGCACGCTCGTCAACTCCAGAGGAATGACATTTGAATTCTCCGGCGGAAGGGCGCCGGCTGGAACGAGATTAATCTCCTCGGAGCGGATCCCGACACCCACTGCCATTCCCGGGATCAGCCAATCATGGACAGGCGCTCTAAGGAGCAAACCGTTCAGATCGACCCACATCCATTTGCCGACCCTCTCCCTCACAATCCCCGTCAGGAGATTGCGGAAGCCCACGAGCCGCGCCACATCACGGCTCAGCGGGTTTCTGAAAACCTGTTGTGGCGTGCCTTCCTGAACGATGCGACGACCGGCCATGACCGCCATCCGATCGGCCATAGCTGCCAGGCGGGGATCATGAGTCACGGCAAGGGTGGGCAGCCCCAGGCGGCGAACCTGGCCGATTAGTTCCGCAAGAAGCACATCCAGAGTTGCGGCGTCCAGAGCCGAAGTAGGCTCGTCCAGCAAGAGCAGTTGGGGCTCGCGGGCGAGAGCGCGCGCAAGGGCCACGCGCTGTTGCTCACCGCCTGAAAGGGCATCGGGATAACGATCGGCCACATTTCGCAGCCCCACCATTCCGAGCAGTTCCAAGGCTTTTTCTTTCCGGCCCCATCCGCGCTGCAGGGGAAAGGCGACATTCTCCCATGCCTTGAGATGAGGAAATAGCGCATAGCTTTGCGGCAGATAGCCGACAGGCCGTCTCTGCGGCGGCAGGCCTCCGAATGGATTACCAGCCGCAGGCAGCAATCCGGCTATTGCCCGAAGCAGGCAGCTCTTTCCCTCGCCGCTCAGACCCAGCAGGACCGTGAAGCCGCGCAGTTCCAGGCTGGCTTCCAGGATGATAGGCTTCTCCATGCGGTAGTCTATTTGCATGAGCCTTAAAAGACGCTGCGCCGACGCGATAGAATCCCCAGCAACAGGGGCAGGGGCATGGCGATGATGAAGAATAACCACAACAGGGGATAAACGGAGGAAAGGCCGGTGTCCTGAAGGTTCACCCACAGTTTCACTGGAATGCCTTGCGGAAAATAGGCGATGATGAGCACGATGCCGAACTCACCCATCGCACGTATCCAGGCAAGGGCCATGCCTGCCGCCAATCCGAGCCGGGACAGCGGCAGGGTCACTTGCAGAAAGATCTGCCAGGGCTCCTTGCCCAGAGTCATGGCGATCTGTTCCAGCTCTCGAGGCACGCCCTCGAAGGCTGCCCGCGCCGCGATCGCATAATAGGGCATTGCGCCATAGACCTGAGCAAGAACGAAAGCTTCCGGATTATTTGTCAGAGTCAGACCCAACCGCTCCAACCCGGCGCCCGCGGCGCCATAGGGGCCATAAAAGGACGCGAGAAGGATGCCCATCGCCAATGGCGGCGTCAGCAAAGGCAGCAGGATGAGCGCCTCCACCAGCAATTTCCCCCTGAACTCGTAATTGGCCAACCACCATGCCAATGGCGTGCCGAGGCAGATGATAATTGTTAAGGAAGCCAAACTGTAAAAAAGGGATACCCTGATAGCGTCGCCATCACCGGCAACGAAATGGAACTTACCCCAGCTTGTGACTAAAGCCAGGGCTGCAAAAGGCGCCAACATGAAGAAGAATACCAGGAGGCCGAGAATGGCCGGCATGATCGAGCGGCGCCGGCCATTCCTGTCGTGTGGCGAAAAATGCGGCTCCATAAAAGACAACTGCCTCATCTGATAATGTCGGCTCCCTCGGGATTGCCATAGCCGTTCTCCCGCAGCATCTTCCGCCCCTCAGGGCTCCGAAGAAACCGAATGAATTCCTTGCCGAGAACCGGGTTGCGCGCATCTTTCAGGACAGTAGCATAAAATACCAGCGGCTGTGGCTTTAAATCCATCTCCTTGCCGGCTGAGGATGTGATGCTGAACCGCGCCTTGCCATACCAGCCGGCGGCCATTGACGGATTGCCGAGATTGATCTCAGCCGGCAGCTTTATATACGCCATGTGATGGGAGATAGCGGCGCTCCGGTAGCCTGACGACGCGTCGAGTTGTCCGGCCTCCAGCCTGCTTAACAGGGAGGGCTCGGTGAAAATTTGAGCCGGATTCCGGTAGCTGCCCAGGATTTTTCGCACCAAGTCCGGCTGATGGTAGTACCGTTGAGCCAGCAGGATTGTGAAGATAATATTCTGCCCCTGTGGATCGGTAGCCGGGTCGGTTCGCCCAAAACGCAATCCCGCAGTCTCGAGCGCTTGCCACCACGGGGTCTTACCGGCCCTGGCGGCCTCGAATTCATTCAGGAAACGGCTCTTTGAATTATAGATGATGACCATCTGCGTGCTTGCGATGGGAACGGCCTCGTCCATCATTCCGGCTTCCTGCAATATTTTAAGGGGGCCGGGAGTGATGGAGATAAAGACATCCGCCTGCAACTGCTTGGAAGCCAGGAGACGGGCCAGTCCATAGGCTCCCTGACCGATGCCCTGATAATCCGCGTCATGGGTCGCGGCAAAGGCAGGCCCCAAAAAACGATCCATCACGACCCCCATCGATCCTGCATATGCAACTCGAATGGTCTTCTCCGTACGAACATCGGCCGCCGATGATAGCCCGGCCGCCAGCATCGTTATAACTATACCCAGGAAAATATTTCGCATAATCCGCTCCAATGAATAACGGGATGTTGAAAAACTTCCATTGCGATACTTGAAATTTTTTAAGTATTTTAAGGCAGCGGCCGACCCCTCCAAGACAGTTCTCTTGTCCGTCTCCGGCCTTGAAAACAAAACTATCCTTTATGGCGATATTGGGCGGATTAAAGATAATTCCGCCCATATCGCAGGCCGATAAACCTTCAATGGATCGAACATAAAAAATGTTCTACTTGGCCACTATCACTTCAGTTGCCTTGATTATCGCCTGTGCTTCGTCTCCAACCTTGAGACCAAGATCTTTCACGCTTTCGACAGAAATGAGAGCTGTTATTACCCTCCCGTTGCCGATATCCAACTTGACATTTGCCATAACCTTCCCCTCTGTTATCCCAACAACCTGGCCTTTCAACGCGTTTCTGGCACTCAGCTTCATAGCTCCGCCTCCTTTCGATATATTACGCCATATATAACGACGTTCACCACAAGTGTAGCAGCTTAAAAAAAATTGTCAATTTGCCGTTAATAATTCCGCACGATCAACAGGCGAGATTTAAATTAACCGGATATTCATGAGGGCGTGCCATTTACAGGCGTTTCACAGACGCTATTTACGGGGATTTTCCGGCGCTCCTGATTGAATCGATCTTCTCGACGGGGCAGGCGGCGGGTTCTTCCAGGGCGCCTTTGCCTTCAACCTTCCATGGCAGTTCAGGCTTACCGGGAATTTATTGATATGGCTGAATCAATAGTCGTACGTCTCTCCCAAAAACATCGACAGATCAAACGGCTGCACCTTCACCATCGAGCCCTTTTTAAAACCCATCGATCCTTTAGGGACTATTACAAACGAATTAGCGCCTACCATGCTGGATATAAGGTTTGAACCCTGACCTTCGAGGGGCGTTACCAAAAAGTCGTTTCTTTCCATCCGTAGCTCGCCTCTTATCAGGTTCATCCGGTCGGGAATTATTTTCACATCCTTTGTCAGGCAGGCCGTTAAGGTCTTACGAAAGATGTTTTGCCGACCGGCCATCCTAAAAAGCGTGGGTCTGACGAATTGCTCGAATACCACTCTTGCCGACACCGGGTTCCCCGGCAGTCCGAAGGCCGGTTTGCCTCCGATCATGCCAAACGCAAGGGGTTTGCCGGGTTTTATCGCCACTTTCCAGAATACCATCTCGGAACCCATCTCCTGAAGTACATCCTTCACAAAATCGTAATCGCCTACCGAAACGCCCCCCGAGGTGATGATGCAATCGGCACCCTCTGTAGCAACGAGTTTTTCCCGGAGGCTTTCCTTGGTATCCCTTGCGATCCCCAAATGGATCGGTTGAGCTCCACATTCGCTGACAAGAGCAGAAAGGGCATATCCGTTACTGTTAAATATCTTCCCCTTTCCCGGAATTTCATTGATGTCTACCAATTCGTCGCCTGTGGATATTAGAGCCACCTTCGGTCTTCTATACGCAAGAAAATTTGACACGCCGAGCGCCGCCAGCATCCCGATCTCCGCAGGCCTTATGAGCGTACCCTCATCGAGCACAGCTTCCCCGGCCTCAAAGTCCTCACCACTTAGCCTTATGTTTTCACCAATCGAAGCATGGGTGCGTATCAGCACGGAACCATCGGAACGCTTCTCCGTCTGCTCAACCATGACTACGGCATCGCAGCCATCAGGTATCGGAGCTCCGGTCATTATCCTGACAGCCTCGCCCCTAACTATGCCCCTCTTCGGCGCTTGCCCTGCCGGTAAATCATATACGACCTTTAGCTCCACCGGGTTCTCAGGTGACGCCTCTCTTATGTCATCCGTTTTAAGCGCATATCCGTCCATCGCAGAATTATCCCAGGGAGGATTCGGTCTAACAGAGTGGATCGTCTCACCAAGCACCCGGTTCAGGGAGCTCAAAATATCTACCCTTTCAGTATCCAAGGGCTTTATCTGATCAAGAATTATTTCAATTGCCGACTGAACGGTTATCATAGTTTCACCTATTCATAGTTTAGATGCGTTCCTGCCCTCGATTGCCGAAAAATAACTTTTTTTCCGACGTTGCTTCCGCTTTTCTAAAAATCATTCCCCGACACGTAATGTAGCAAAGGGAATAACGCATGTCAAGTAGATTCAATATGTTCCCGCCATAGAGATGGAAGCGAAAGTGGAGACTTTCGAGGAATGCCACAGCTTCTTAACAATGGATGGCAGTATAAAAAGGTGTGTAAGCGGCGTATCCCTTTCAGGTTCGACCAGGAACCCGGCGTCGCTTCAGGGAATCGGCAGACCGGGGTTGATATAGATACCCTTGCGGCATCATGGGCCACAAGGATACCCGTATGACAAGACGATATGCCCATATAGGGCCTGTACATCTTATCAACGCAGTAGAGCTACTTGAGAAGAGCTACAGGGAATTTAGCACATGCCAAAGAAAAAGGGCTACGGCATACGCCATAGCCCTTGATTTTTCCGGCGTCCCCATGTGGATTTTAATGTCGGAAAGGTTATTTGTGCCGATGTAGTTTATTGTGATGGCGGCTTGATGTCAGGATATTCGTGAAAAAAAGTGCATATACGATACGAACTCATCGATTTGTTGTTGAAATGAAATTATGGTGATAAATAACGCATGCGATAATTGATGCGTGCGCTCCGCATGCTTTTTCATAATGCCACTTATTTCCATCTACGGTTAGAAGGGACGGCGGCCACCGCGACCACCACCACGTCCTCCTCTGCCAGGACGTGCTTCAGGGCGAGGGCGAGCCTCGTTGACGGTAGCTGCTCTTCCTTTAAGCTCTTTGCCGTTTAGGCCATCTATTGCGGCCTTGGCCTCCGCCGCATCGGGCATCTCCACGAATCCAAATCCTTTTGACATGCCGCTATCCCTGTCTTTAATAATTTCGGCGGACTCGACACGGCCGAATGATTCGAAAGCCATCCGTAAGTCCCCCTCGGTAACTTCGTACGCCAAATTCCCCACATAGATTTTCATTCCGATCTCCTTTTCCGTCAATTTTGTATTCTTGAAAATGCACAGGGTACGGCTTAATTTAAAGGCAGCATACAATTTGCCTCCATAGCTCACTCAATACCAAAGGGTTGCGATTGTGTTTTCAAGAGTCTCGTTTAGGAGAGCTCTTCTGACACGGTCAGTAACGTTCGCAACCCTTTTATCCTAATTAAAGCATTCTTTCTGAATTTGTCAAAGGTGAGCAAACCTCGTATGGCAAACTCGCCGTAAACTGCTCCTACGCGACATAGGGAGCCCAAGCGCTGCCCCGGTGGTTATCAGCTTCAATAAAAATCTAATATGCAATCATTGTCCTTCCCCGCCTCTTGTCAGCCTCTTCCTATAAGCCCTATGCCCTTGGCAGTGCCCGTGCGGGCGTTGAAGGCGGACACAAGCCCGGCAGTGATGATCCGTTCTATACGGGCCTGTCGGACCAGCTCGCGGACAAGGGAT
>JAKAIQ010000173.1 GCA_021825035.1 Deltaproteobacteria bacterium
TGTGGTCTTCGCCTCTATCGGTCCCTTGTCGTCGATGGGCTGGCCTATGGCGTTTATGACCCTGCCGGCAAGCCCCTCTCCAACCGGGACCTCGACGATCCTTCCGGTCCTTTTAACCGTGTCACCTTCCTTGATCTCGTAGTCCGATCCGAGGACGGCGGCTCCGACGTTATCCTCTTCGAGGTTGAGCACCATGCCGTATATGTTATGGGGAAATTCCAGAAGCTCACCGGCCATGGCCTTCTCAAGGCCGTATATCCTCGCTATTCCGTCTCCAACCGAGATGACGGTGCCTACTTCTTTTATATCTATCTCTTTCTCAAACCCCTTTATCCGGGATTTTATGAGTTGGCTTATCTCTTCGGCCTTTATCATCTTAAACCACCCCTTCCAGTATTTTTTCCTTCATGCGTTCAAGCTGATTCCTGACGCTTCCGTCAAGGACGGTATTGCCGATCTTCAACACCAGGCCCCCGATGAGTGTCGGGTCCTTCTTGAACGTGAGCATCACTTCTTTGCCGGTAATAGTCCTAAGTTTATCCTTTATATCCAGCACCGTTTTTTCATTCGGTTCGACCGCCGCTTCCACAGTGGCCCTGAGCCTGCCGGCGATATCGTCCTCCAGCCTGGAGTACGCCTCACCGATGTCGTCGAGAAGATTCAACTTCCTTGTTTCGATGAGTGTGTCGAGGAACCGCGTGACAACGGAGGAAATCTTCAGGCTCTCGGCTACCCTGCCCATGAGCGCAAACCTGTCTTCAAGCCTGTACATGGGGTTTATGAGCATCCTTGAAAGCTCAGGGCTTCCCTTGAATACCGGAATGATTGTGCGAAGCTCCCTGCCGTACTGTTCGTACAAGCCGTCTTCCCTGCCGAGTTCTATGAGGGCCCTGGCGTATCTTCTGGCTACGGTGCTTTTCATGTTATGCGGTAAGTTTAAGGTTTTCGAGGTAACCTTTTATAAGCTTTTCCTGGTCCGCCGGGGTAAGCTCTTTTTTAAGGAGTTCTTCCGCGAGAGCTACGGCAAGGACGGCGACCTCTTTTTTGATCTCCATCTTGGCTTTTTTGAGCTCCTGCGCGGAGGCGAACTTCGCCTGCTCTTTAATCTTCCCTACAGCCTCCTCGGCCTCCCTCAATATCCTTGCCTTTTCGGCTTCGCCTTCGGCCTTGAGCTCCAGATGAAGTTCTTCTATTCTTTTTTCGAGTAGAGTGAGCTTTTGCCTGTATTCGACCGACTTTCTGTCGGCCGCTTCCTTGGCGGCCCTGGCCTCTTCAATGGCTTGTTTGATACCATCGCCCCTCTTTGCCAGAAGTCCCTTTATCGCCTTTTTCCAGACTATGTAAGCGCCTACGCCCATCACCGCGAAGTTTATGAGCTTGTAGACAAGCTCCATCCCCTCGCCCTTTTCACTTCCTTCCGCCGCACGGGCTATGGCAGGCAGAAGCATGAACATAAGCAGGATGACGGCGAGCTTTTTCTCCAGTATCTTTTCGGCTATGCTTTTTGAAAGCGCCTTCGTCTCTTCTTTAAGGGCCTCGAGCGCCGCATCCTTGCTTTCTTCGATTTTGTCTCTCATCTCGGAGATAACGCCGGCAGCCTCGGTTCTTGCGGCCTCGACCAGCGCCTTTTCCTTCTGCGCGGCTTCCTGTCTGAGCCTGTTTATCTCTTCGTATCCTTTAATCGTGGCGTCTTTTATCTTCCTGTCATAGGAGGCGAGGCCTTCCTCAACCTCTCTTTCCAGTTCCGAGGCTTTCTTCAGAGTCCCCCCGGTTTTTTCTTCTCTTTCCTTCAAGACTTTAAGCAACGGGGTATAGAGGAAGCGGTTGAGGATAAACAGGAGGACAAAGAACCCCACGACCTGATACAGGACTGTGTAATTCAGCTCTATCATATCTATATTTTTTCGGCGATTTTTTTGAGTATAAACAGAGTATTGCTATCATATGCAAAAGAGCCTTGTCAAGCTAATTGTGACGATTTTTTGATATCGTTGGCTTGAAATCCTCAAGGGCTCGAAACTATAAAAGATTCTTTCGCGCCTGACCGATGACCTGCGATGTGGTTAGTCAAACCTTCGTCCGCCCGTGCGCTAATGTCTTGAAGAGGCGCTTCATTTACTGTAATATCTGAAAATGCATTACGCGCAAGTCCGCTGCCGGGGCATGGTCGAGCAAACGGACGGAGGATATTTTCACGCATTTGGAAGATTTCCGGAAGAAAGGCTGGCGGGTGGGTTTCAAAAAAAGGCTGTGAGAGGGTGATATTTCTTGGATGGACTTTTTATAACGTTTGAAGGCGTCGAAGGCTGCGGCAAATCGACCCAGATGGAGCTTTTGAAAGGCTGGTTCGAGGAGAGAGGGAGGAGTGTTCTTGCCGTGAGAGAGCCTGGCGGTACGAAGCTCGGCGAGAAGGTAAGGGCCGTACTGCTCAACCCCGATGGCGAGGGCATAGACCCTCTTGCGGAGCTTTTTCTCTATGAGGCGTGCCGGGCGCAGATTGTAAACAGCGTCATAAGGCCGGCTCTCATGAAAGGCATTACGGTAATCTGCGACAGGTTCACGGATTCAACGATAGCTTATCAGGGCTACGGCAGGGGGCTCGATATCAGCGCGGTCATTTCAGTCAACGCGTGGGCGTCGTGCGGTCTGACGCCGGGCATAACGCTTCTTCTCGACTGTAACCCGGAGGTTGGCCTTGGGAGGGCGTGGAACAGGATCAAAGGCGGCCAGGGCGCCGGGGAAGAAAGATTTGAAAGAGAGGACATTTCTTTTCACAGGCGCGTAAGGGCCGGTTACCTGGATCTCGCCGAAAAGGAACGGGAAAGAATAAAGTTGATAGACGGCTCAAGGGAAATCTCTTTAATTCATAGGGAAATCTGTGATATTATAAAGGCCAGCGGACGTTTTTATTAGGTTTGCTGCCGTGCGTCTTCTTGGGTTAAGGCTGCTCCGGGTCGCGGTATTGTGCAAAAGTCAATAGCCATGCAATTTAAAAACATCATCGGCCATGAGAAAGAGATAAATATCCTGAAAAATGCCGTAATCTGCGGCAAGGTGGGGCACGCTTTTCTTTTTTCCGGTCCTGCCGGGGTGGGCAAGAGGCTGACAGCCTTTGCATTTGGCGGCGCCCTTAATTGCAAGAATTTCAACGGCGACGCCTGCGGCGAGTGTCCTGATTGCCGTCTTCTCGGAACAGGCAATCATCCGAATCTCATTTTTGTCAGCCCGACGGATAAGGATGGGAACGAAGCGCCGGACGGACTTGTCAAGATAGACCGGGTAAGGGAGATACAGAACCTTTTAAGATTCAAGGCCGACGGGAGAAAAGTAGTAATAGTCGACGGCGCGGACAGGATGCAGCCGGTTGCGGCCAACGCTTTTTTAAAGACTCTTGAAGAGCCGCCGGAAGGTTCGGTCATCATACTCCTCTCTTCCTGTGCCACGGGACTCCTGCCGACCATGGTCTCAAGGTGCCAGAAGATAAACTTCAGGCCTCTCCCTAAAGGGGCTGTCGCCGCCTTCCTTTCGAAGCATAAAGGCCTTAAAACGGACGACGCCGAGATGATAGCCGCCCAGAGCTGTGGGAGTATTGCAACGGCCCTAAAATCCATGGACGGCGCGGGGGAGAGGAGGGGTGTGCTGGAGCGTCTTGTTCAGCTTGCCCCTGGAGACATCGACGGGGCCCTGAAGCTGGCGGAGGAACTTTCTAAAAGAGACGACCTTGATGACATTCTTGAACTCATAAAGACCTGGCACAGGGATGTCGCCGTTTCTTCCGTGTGTGAGGCGCGTTTTGCGGCAAATCCGTTCAGCGCGGCGCCGGAAGGTTTAATTAAGGAGCTCTGTGCTCGTTTTTCGGCTGTGGAAGGCGCGAGGCGCGATATAATGCCGCCGCGCTACGCCAACAAGCAGCTTACGATGGAGGCGCTTATGCTGCGTCTGATCGAAAGCAAGCCGGCCGTTCATGGCAGGCTGGGTTGAAGGATTTAAAAAATACATAAATTTCGAGGTGATTCATATATGCCGGTAATAGTTGGAGTGAGGTTTAAAAGGGCCTGCAAGGTCTATGATTTCGATTGCAGCGGGCTTGAGCTTAGGCAGGGCGATACCGTTATAGTCGAGGTGGAAAGGGGCCTCGGCCTGGGCACTGTCGCGTACAATCCCATAAATACCGATGTTTCGGCCAGGAAGCTTAAAAAGGTGGTGCGCAAGGCTGATGCCGTTGACCTTGAAAGGAATGGGTTCAATACCGAGCGCGAAAACGAGGCCTTCAGGATATGCAGGGAGAAAATAGAGCGGTACAGGCTCCCGATGAAACTTATCCGCGTCGAGTATATGTTCGATTCGAGCAAGGCGATATTTTACTTCACTTCGGAAACGAGGGTCGATTTCAGGGAGCTTGTGAAGGACCTCGCAGCCGGGTTCCATACGAGAATCGAGATGCGGCAGGTCGGCGTAAGGGATGAGGCCAAGATGATAGGAGGGCTGGGACCGTGCGGAAGGGAACTGTGCTGTTCGGGTTTCCTCGCCGATTTCGAGCCTGTGACCATAAAAATGGCCAAGAACCAGAACCTTGCCCTGAATCCGGCCAAGATATCGGGCATTTGTGGCAGGCTCATGTGCTGCCTGAGCTACGAGAATGAGATGTACCACGATGAGAAAAAGGCCGGCGGCGGATGCGGAGGATGCGGTAAGTCGGCAAGCCCCGCTAACGGCCTTCCTCAGGAAGGGGCTTCCTAACGAATGGCGGCCCCTGAGACCTTCTACGTCACCACACCGATATATTACGTAAAC
>JAKAIQ010000174.1 GCA_021825035.1 Deltaproteobacteria bacterium
CCGGGAAATGCCGGTGCAAAATCGCCCTCACTGACGACGGGAAGACCGTTAATCGTGATATCCTCTACCTTCTCCCTCGCAAGCAGAGTTGCCGTGGTCATGGCCCTGATCCTGCCGGTAGCGTCGATGTGATAATCGAGGGTCACAAGAACGGTCACTAAAACGCCCGATATTATGGCGAGAGCGATTAATGTTTCGAGAAGGGTAAAACCGCCGTTGCGCGAAGATACAGGCGTCGAACTCCCTGCTTTTCTATACATAGCCATCCGTCAGCTTGACCCTTCCGGAATAAGGGTTATAGCTCACAGTAACAAAACGGCCTTTCTTCTGGAGGTGAAGGGCAAAGGGTTCGGCCCCTGTCCCGGGGTTGAATACTACCGAAACGTCTCCGCGGTTTACCTTGCCGAGTCCGGACAGCACCAAATCCACCATTTCAACGCCGTTTTTAAAAATCAAACCCTGCACTGAACTGTCGCCGGTTTGTTTGAACTCAGAGCCATCGACTGAAGATTCAACTTCAATAGAATTTCTTTCGGGTAAAAAATCCACTCGGTAATATATCTTCTTTGCGGAAGCGGATTCGTCCAGGTACCGAAAAAGTCCGGACGTCTGCCTGGCCGCCGAATCGAGGGCGAAGCTTTCAAAATACGGGATTTTCGGGAAAACTATCAACAGGGCCGAGCCGAGTATGACCATGACGACCATTAGCTCGAGAAGCGTGAATCCGTCAGCGGTATGACGTCCGGAGCAGGCGCATCCACCCGGCGACTCAATCGAGGTTCCAGCTTTCAATGTCAGCATTAAACCCCTCGCCGCCGGGTGCGCCGTCGGCGCCGTAGGAGATTATGTCGAAATCCCCGTGCGATCCAGGTGAAATATACACGAATTTGTTGCCCCATGGGTCGAGCGGAACCTTGCTCTTTTCCAGATAGCCGCCTTCTCTCCAGTTTTTGGGGATAATGCCTACAGAGGGTTTCTGGACGAGCGCTTCGAGTCCCTGGTCTGTCGTTGGGTAAATTCCATTATCGAGCTTATACATCTTCAGGGCTGTCTCCAAATTGCGTATCTGTACTTTCGCCTCGGTGACTTTGGCTTCATCGGTTCTTCCGATTATCTTGGGGGCTATGATCGCGGCCAGTATTCCGAGGATAACAATAACTACCATAAGTTCGATCAGAGTGAACCCTCTCTGCCGTCCATTGGCGAAGCCACATGCCATATTTTCCACCTTGTCATTGGGCATAAGCACCCCTTTGAAATCCGTCAATCACTCTTTTATATCAAAAATCATAATGCCAATCAATATAATTGCTCGTGCATGCGCCGTGAAGAAGTAATCTCCGATAAAGCCTGACAAATCCATTGCGGGTTGACGCAACCGCGAGGCAAAAGGCAATTCGGCTGCACTCGTAAAGAACGCTTCCGCCGCCTGGCACAGGCGATTGAAGACCGCCATCATAATTGGCGGTCTTCAACACGGTGAAGAGCGGACGTTGGAACCGGGGGATGTGCAGGAGAAAATTGGACACGGCGGTCAAAAAATAGCGTTGAACCTGAGCACAAGTCCGCCGTTTTGCGGCGTAGCGGCGAACGAGACTTTACCGTCGGTCTTTCTATCGACAACGCTTGAGCTGAGATAAGCGAGATACCAGCCGAGGACTACCTGAGAAAAATAATGTTGATCGTCATTTATCCGTGAAAGGCCCGGCAACACCGAAAGGCCATAAAACATGCTTTTAAGATAAATATTATCCTCCATTCGCGCGGCCATTATGAACGGCACGCCTCCCACGAACGTATGCCCTGAGAGCCCGTGACTGCTCTTGAATGGCCTCCACCTCGAATCATCGTGAGCGGGCCTTTCGGCGCCTATCGCTCGCTGGAGGACGAGACCCAGCGGTCCACCGAGGAAAAGCGCCCTCAATGACTTCTGCGCCCAGACGTCAACTGCCCCATAGTCCTGCGGAATCATCAAATGAACGGCAAGAAGCAGCGGCACCGTCACATAAAGCTCACCAGGCACCCTGGCTACGCTTGAAACAGAATAGGTGGCGGAGCTTCTGAGCCTCTCCTGGTAATAGTTCCGTATCTCCCTGTCCGCTTTCGTGTTGGCGATGATGCCGGCCCCCACGATCCCTCCTCCAAGCTCGAGGAGATTACCGGCGTTTAGATAAAAAGCCTTGTAATCGCCTTCAAGATCCGAGGCGTCGCTGTCAATCTTCAACATCAGGCCTTCAGCGGCAAAACACGTACTCGTAAAGACAAACAGGCTTAAGACAAGAAGCACCGGCGCGGCGATTCGTTTCATTAAAAAAATCTCCTGAGATTCTGATGCGGATAACGGAGGGGTTGCGTCAAGGCGTAGAGCATATACCATCCCTGCATATAAGGCAAGATTTTTTTTACACCGGCTAAAATCTTTAAAACCTCTCAATTTGACCGTTCGACTTCCTTTTACCAACGCTCTTTCCGCATACCGTCTTTTACGGGTAACACTCGTTAGAAATCCCGCTTGCGGGATGACGGCATCGTCAGGATTGAGTATGCCCCCTGATATGCTAAATATCCGCGTCCGATTGCCGTCCCTTCTCTTTCATGGATACCAGATTGGACGATATTGCAGAAAGCAGCTCTTTCACTTCTATCGGTTTGGCGATATAACCATCGAACCCATTTCTGAACATCTTTTCTTCTTCTCCCTTCATGGCGGAAGCGGTAAGGGCTATGATCGGGATGAATTTGTTTCTTGCATCGGCTTTGATTATCCTTGTCGCGGTAAAGCCGTCCATGCCCGGCAGATGAATGTCCATGAGTATTATGTCAGGCTGCAGCGTCGTGAGCATCTTGATGGCCTCCACGCCGCTCCCGGCCTCTATTATATCGTACCCGTTAAGGACAAGAATCTCCCTTACAAGGATCTTGTTCATGTAATTGTCCTCAACCAGAAGGACTTTCGCCCTGTCTCCCTGCATGAACCTCTCCTTCCCTCTTGAATCCAGCGCTTACTTGCTCTTGGTTATTTTTGCCGGATTCTCGATGCTCTCAAGCGCGTTAAGGAGGCTCTCCCTGTTTATGGGCTTCTCCAGGTATTCGAACGCTCCAAACGCGTATCCGAGATCCCTGTTATCGGTCGACGATATTATGACAACCGGTATGTCCATGGTATCGGGATTTGATTTCAGCTCCTTCAGCACCTCCCAGCCATCTTTTTTGGGAATAGCTATGCCCATTATTATCACGAACGGTTTCTCTTCCCGTATCTTTCTAAGGAGGTCAAAACCGTCCGAGGCCATAAATACGTCATAGGGCAGCCCTGCAAGGTATATCTCGAGTAGATGATTTATGTCGGAGCTTTCACTCGAAATAAGAATTAGACGCCGTGCCGCCTGCCCGGGTTTATGCAACATCTGCATGCTAACGGGATCGGCAAATACCGGCAGGTCTATCTCATCGGTGCCCTGGGGCAGCTTGATGTAAAATATCGAGCCCTTGCCATAAACGCTTTCAACCCATATCATTCCGCCGTGAAGCTCAACGAGGCGCTTCGTTATGGCAAGACCGAGGCCGGCTCCGCCATACTCCCTTGTAACGGACGAGTCCATCTGTTCGAACTCCTTGAATATCCTCTCCTTATCCTCCTCTTTCATGCCTACGCCAGTATCCGCTATCATGAAGACGACCTGCCTCTGCATCCTCATCCCGTCGGGTTCTTCCACTATCTTCCAATCGACCGTAACCTTGCCGCCGTCGACGTTGAACTTGACGGCATTGGTAACAATGTTAATCATTATCTGCTTAAACTTCGCCTTGTCGGCGCGCAATCTCGGAGAAGCCGGCGCCGGCTTCGATTCGATCACTATGTTTTTTTTGTGCGCAAGCGGCCTCACTATGCCGAGCACCTCGCCCAGCGTCTCGGTCACGACGAAGTCCTCCGGGTTAAACTCAATCCTTCCAGCGTCCAACCTTGAAAGGTCTAGGATATTATTTATCAGCTGAAGAAGATGGCTGCCGCTGGAGTGCACGTATTCAACATATTGGAGCTGTCTTTCATTAAGATCGCCAAAGGTCTTTTCCTGCAGAAGCTCCGAAAAGCCTATGATGGAATTGAGCGGGGTCCTCAGTTCATGGCTTACGTTTGCGAGGAAGTGGCTCTTCATCTTATCCGCTTCGACAAGCTCCATGTTCGCCAGTTCCAGTTCCCGCTTTTTCCTGGAAAGCTCCTCATTGGCCACCCTCAGCTCCTCGGTCCTTTTCTCGACCTTTTTCTCCAGTGTCGTATAATAATGTTCGAGGCTTTCCGCCATCCTGTTGAACTCGACGGCGAGGTCGCCTATCTCATCTTCCGTCATGACCGGCACTCTCTGCTTGAGATTGCCCTGGGCGATCTTCTTGGCCGAGTCTTCAATGGAAACGATGGGCTTGACGATAAGGCGCGTAAGCGCCATCCATAACCCTCCAGCGGCAACTATGGCCATGAGAGTGAACGCCAGCGTCACTGCTATGATGACGCTGGCGAAAAATCCGCTCTTTTTGTACTCATTGTAAGCAGTGTCCTTTTCATGTTTCAGGAGTTTTTTAAGAGCTTCGAGGGTGTCGGTAAAGCTTTTATTGCCGTCTATCCTCATTATGGCCAGCGCATAATCCCTTTCTCCGCTTCTTGAGAGGGCCACCATCCTGCTCTGCACCATCCAGTAATTCGCCAAGTCATTCTGTAAGTCGTCATACCGCCGCTCCTGCCCCTTCGCCACTCTCATCAT
>JAKAIQ010000004.1 GCA_021825035.1 Deltaproteobacteria bacterium
CCTATCAGCGGGTCTGTATTGTACCACCCGGTAAAATATATTATAGCAGCCCCGGCTATCACGCCCAATGAGGCCGCCGCGTCGCCGGCTATGTGAAGAAAGGCGCTCCTTATGTTAGCCTCGCTCGTCGCAAAATGCCTGAGCCGGAGCGCGACCGCGAGGTTTACCGCAAGCCCTATGGCTGCTATAGCCATGACCCCGAGGCTCTTTACCGGCTCCGGAGACCGGAACCTCATGTAGACCTCGTAGAATATGGGGATGGTCAGGAGCAGCAGTATCAGGCTGTTTACGAACGACACGAAGACCTCGACCCTGTGAAATCCGTAAGTGCGGGTGTCCGTGGGCGGCAGTTCCGAGATGTAGATGGCAAACCAGCTGAGGGCGAGGGCGAAGAAGTCCATGAAATTATGGGCCGCGTCGGTCAAGAGGGCTATACTGTTCGTCAGATAGCCTCCGGCGAGCTCGAAGGCGAAAAAGCCGCCCGTAAGGGCTATCGAACTCATCAGTTTGCCCTTTATTCGCCTGTCAAATTCATGGCCGTGATAATGATGGTCTTCCATGTCCCGATATAAATGATACATCTTTTTCGGGCGGAGTTCAAATGCCGGGGATTGCTCGGGCCTGGCGGGGCTGGACTTGCACGGGTTAAGGGATAACCCAGATATTTTCCTTCTTGAGGGACACCTTTATGCGTTTTCCGGCTTCAAGGCCGAGCTTCCTCATGACGAAGTTCGGCAGCTCGATCCTGAGAAGCGCGCCGGCCTGACCGGCCCTGAGATGAAGGACATGGGTCGATCCCCTTCCCGTAGTCGATAGAATGTCGCCTTCGACGATGTTGTCGGAGACCCTGCCGAGGCCTTTGTCCGGCCTGATGACGAGTATCTCCTCCGGCCTGATGCAGAAGGTAACGGGGCGCCCGCCGGCGAGGCCGAGCCTTTCCGGCACGTGAGTCTTTATGACGCCGAGCTCCGGGCAATCTATCTCGACCTCTTCGCCGCGGATGCCCGCGACCCGTCCGTCGAAGATGTTCCTTGTGCCTGCGAACCGCGCGACGTTCCTTGTGGCCGGCCTGTAGAAGACATCCTCCCTTGAGCCTACCTGCTCGAACCTCCCGCCATTTATGACGGCGATCCTCTGCCCGAGCATGAAAGCCTCTTCGAGGTCATGGGTGACCAATATCGCGGTCACGGGAAAGAGCTCGTGAATGTTGGCGAGGTCGGCCCTCAGCTTTTCCCTCACCTGGAAATCGAGGGCCGAAAAAGGCTCGTCGAGAAGGAGTAGCCTCGGTTCGGAGGCGAGGGTCCTGGCGAGCGCCGTCCTCTGCTTCTGGCCGCCGGATATCTCATGAGGATAGCTCCCTTCAAGCCCCGAAAGCCGCATGATTTCCATGAGTTCCTTGACGCGGCCGTTTTTTTCTCCCTTATGATTCGACGTAACGCCGTAGGCGATATTTTCCCGGACGGTCATGTGCGGAAAAAGGGCATAGTCCTGAAATAGAAATCCGATCTTTCTATTTCGCATCGGGATGTCCACGCCGCCGGAGGAGTCGAAAACCGTCTGCCCGTCAACGCAGATCACCCCCGAATCCGGCCTTACTATCCCGGAGATCATCTTCAGTATGAGGCTCTTCCCGGCGCCTGACGGTCCGAAAAGCACGGTCATCTCGTTTTCGGCGGAGAGTTCGACGTTAGAATCAAAACCCGGGAAGCTCTTTTTGAGGGAGAATCTGAGGCTCATGGCGGATCAGAACCTCACTCGGCTGAACCTGCCGGCGGCGTAAAGCACGGCGAAGGAAAAAACCGTTATCACGCCCACCATCACGTTTGCCGCGAAGGCGTTTCCGGTCTGTACGGCGTCATAGATCGCAAGGGGCATGGTCTGCGTAAGGCCGGGGATATTGCCCGCCACCATCAATGTCGCCCCGAACTCGCCCGTCGCCCTGGCAAATGCCATGACCGCTCCGGCGGCCAGTCCGCGCCATGCAAGAGGCAGGGTGACGGTGCGGAACACCTCAAATTCAGTCTTCCCGAGAAGCCGGGCCGCATTTTCAAGGTCCGCGCTTACGCCTTCAAAGGCGGCAAGCGCAGGCTTTGCGAAGAGCGGAAACGACGAAACTATCGAGGCAACCACCGCCCCTTTCCACGTAAATACTATCCTTATGCCGAGCCTCTCAAGGAACCTTCCGAGGGGGCTTGACGCGCCAAGGGCCGTGAGGAGATAGTAGCCGAGCACCGTGGGCGGTATCACAAGGGGCTGCATGATGAGCGTATCGATGATGTTTTTGGCGAAAAAATCCCTCTTTGCCATGAGCCGGGCAAGGACAAGCCCTGCGGCTATGGTAAATGCCGCGGCCGTGAAAGAGACTTTTATCGTGAGGTAAAGTGGAAAGAGGTCCATTTTTTTATGCCACCGGCCGCCCGAAGCCAGTCAATTTCCGCTTAACCCGCCTTTTTGGATATGGGGATCATGTTCACAATCAGGACGATGCGGAATAAAAATGTCCGCGTCGATCTCTCACTGTAGAGCTTTTTGCGCCCGGAGGGCGCTTCGGGTCGGGGGTTCTCCGCGCCGCGGCCTCGCTGCAGCGGCGAGCGGATTCCCGCAGCCTGCCGCATGGCGAGTGAGCGGATCACGCTTGATAAAATACCTTGTATGAAGGGGAGCCGCCAAAATGATGAATCTCCGTCATTTTGGCGGCGTCCTTCAAAATGCCCTGTAGCTTCTCGGGGAATTTCAATCGACGCCAAAGCCGTACTTGACGAGTATCTTCCTCCCAACCGGGCCTTTTATGAAGCCTATGAATTCTCTTGCGGCCTTTTCGTCCTTCGCCGTCTTTATAACGCAGGCGGCCTGGTTTATGGGCCTGTAGAGAGCCTGATCTATGTTCGTGTAGCCCACCTCCGGCACATCGGCGATCGAAAGGGCCACGATGCCTGCCTGTGCGTCGCCGGACTGGACGAACTGCAGCGTCTGTCTTATGTTTTCGCCGTAGACCAGTTTGTCTTTTATCTTATCCCAAATCCCCACGCTCTTCAACGCCTCCATTGCCGCGATGCCGTAGGGGGCGTGCGCCGGATTGGCTATGGCTATCCTCTTAACGCCAGGCCCGGAAAGGCCGTCTATGCCGACCGGCCCGGAAAGGTATCTTTTGTTCCATACGACTACGATCTGTCCGCGCGCGTAAACCGTGGCGGTATCCGGGAATATAAAGCCCCCGCTGTCGAGATCCTTTACGTGAACCGTATCGGCCGAGAGGAAGACGTCGTACGGCGCACCCTCTTCTATCTGTCTGGTCAAGCCCACCGTATCGCCGAATGAGAGCACGGGCGTTACATGGCTTGCCTTCTCAAAGGCAGCCCCTAACTCCTTGAGGGCGACCGAGAGATTCGCCGCCGCCGCCACGGTAAGCTTTTCGCCGGCCCGCGCCTTCGGCGCGGAAAGAACGGCCAACACGAGAATAACATAAGATATTTTTTTGAGCCCCGCAAGCATAAACCCCCGATTCCTTTTTTTAAAACCTTTCCGGGGAACCGTGCGTGCGCGGTTCCCCGGAAAGGTTAACGCGGGTTGTTGCCGCCTGAGTGGCCCCGCCTTGCCGGGCTCAGGGGGGTGGTTGGAGGAATCGGCATGCGCTTAACCGGGCGAAAGTCGTTATTCCCGATTATATACATCGATATTCAAAAAAAATCGGCTTTGGGCGGTATGGCCGTTGTGCGGCAGTCAATCAGCCAAGTTATCGGGACCGAAGGAACTTCTCGGCCTCCCTTTCCCTGAATCTCCCAAATGCCTCGTCTATGAGCCTGAACGCCTCTATGGCGCGTTCTCCGGCTTTTGTAAGAAGGGCTCCGCCGCCGCCCTTCCCGCCTGTCGACGCCTTGACAATAGGCTCGATCGACTGCCCGTTCATCGACTCCACGAGCTCCCAGGCCTTTCTGTACGACATGCCGAGCTTTTTCGCCGCACGGGTTATCGACCCGGTTTCTCTTATGCTCTCAAGCAGAGCGACCCTGCCGGCGCCGAGGAAAGTCCCCTCGTTGCCATCGATCCATATGTGTCCGCGCACTTTATAGCAGCCGTTTGAGGCGGTTTTTTTCATGGGCCGTTCGTCAGGCATCGCGGCGCTTCGGGCAGCCTGGCCGCGTTCACGATTCGTAATATACGACAGGGAACAACCACCTGTCAAGAGTTTTTTCCGGGGCGCTCAAAGATCATCCTCCGGGCCGCGCGGATGTCGGGCCCTGGCCGTACGCCGCTCATGACGGCTTTTTTCCGGGGCCGTCGAAAAGCCCCGCCTGCCCGGATATCCGCGCGGCGCCGGCCTTTTCCGCAGCGGGAGGCAGGGCGCCGGACGGCGCCCTGCAGTAATCCAGCGCGTTGGCGGACATGTCCCTTATCTTCCGGGCGCTCTCTAGTATCATGTTTATCTTTCTGCGGGTCTTCTCGCTCACGCCATCGATCTGCATGAGAAGGAGTTCGGAATTTATCGTTATGGTGGTGAGAGGCCCCCGGATGTCGTGCATGAGGGAATCAATGCGCATATACCGTATTCCGTCGAGCTCCTTGCGCCTCGATATGTCGCGCGCTATGCCGAGAAAATACCTTGCATCTCCGTCCCCGTCTTTTACAGCGTTTATGGAAATGAGGACTGCTATCTCGCGCCCGTCTTTGGCGAGGTCGACAAGTTCCCCGCTCCAGAAGCCCTTGCCGGGATCGAGGATGTCGGCCCACATACTCTCGTACATTTCTTTTCGGGAATGCCCGGACTTCAGGACCCGCGGGTTCCGGCCGCATATCTCTTCCGGGCCATAGCCGTAAATGCCGCAAAACGCCGGGTTCACGTCCAATATGACCCCGTCCCTGCCAGTCAACATGACGGCGTCGTTCGAGTGTCTGAATATCCTTTTGAACTCCCCGGAAAGCGTCTCCGGCAGTGCCGGACGCCCGCGCGTTACAAACATGCACAAAAAAGAGGAAACGGCGAAGTCGGGGGATGGAACGGCGCAGATGGAAAGGTACACGCCTATCTTTGAGCCGTCCTTGCGGAGCATCGTCAAGGCTTGATCCCTGACAACCGCGGCGGCGGCGGATTCGAGCAGCTTACTCCAGCCGATTACATCTTCCGGCGGGAAAAGGAACGAGCATTCCCTTCCTATGACCTCGCCGTGGCCGTAGCCGAAGACAAGCTCAAAGCCGCGGCAATGCGCGGCGATCGTCCCGTTGACAGTGAGATTGAGCGTTGCTTCCGTGGCCAAGAGCGCCTCGCGCATGTCGGTTCTTTACAGGATATGCCGATACGGAACAAATGACGATAATATTAAACTTAAATGGCGAAAATCGCAACATTTATCGGCCCTGGCGTAAAAGCGCCGGGGAAGATAAGCGTCATGGCAGGATGTTCTTGAGGAAGGAGCGGCCGAACCCAAGCCTCAATCCGAAGGCCTCGGCTATGGTCGCGCCGAGGTCCGCGAAGGTCTCGCGCGTGCCGAGGTCTATCCCGCTTTTAAGCCCCTTTCCATAGGCGAGAATCGGGACGTACTCCCTCGTATGGTCGGTAGACGGGGTCGTGGGGTCGCACCCGTGGTCTCCGGTAAGGAAAAGGACGTCTCCGTCGTCAAGAACGGCCGTTATTTCCGGAAGCCGTGCGTCGATGCGCTCAAGGTCTCCGGCATATCCAATGGAATCGTTCCTGTGGCCGTACCGCGTGTCGAGGTCGACGAGGTTCGTGAATATCAAGCCTTCCCCATATTTGCCGAGGGCAAGAATGGTCTTATTTATGCCGTCGGAATCGTCCAGCGTGTGAAACTCTTCGGTCAGGCCACTGTGGACGAAGATGTCGCCGATCTTGCCTATGCCGGCGACGGGCAGTTTTCTGTCGCAAAGCTCTTCGAGGAGCGTGCGCCCCGGAGGCGGTTGGGGATAATCCCGCCTCCTGTCCGTCCTCCTGAAAGAGCCGGGGCTTCCGACAAAGGGCCTCGCTATGACTCTGCCGACGTCATAATCATCGAGCAGCCGTCTCGTTATTTCACAGACTCGATAAAGCTCCTGAACCGGCACGATATCTTCATGGGCGGCTATCTGGAAGACGCTGTCGGCGGATGTGTAGACGATGAGCCGTTTCGTCCTCATGTGCTCTTCGCCGAGCTCTTCGATTATGCCGGTGCCAGACGCCGGCTTTCCGCCCATGCATTCCCGGCCGGTCTCTTTCTCGAAGCGCCTCAGCATCTCCGGCGGGAAGCCTTCGGGGAAGGTCCGGAAAGGCCTTTCGAGTATGACGCCCGACATCTCCCAGTGGCCGGTCTGGGTGTCCTTGCCGGGAGAGGCCTCCTTCATCCGGCCGTAGGATGCGGCCGGGCAGGCGGTCTTTTCGACGCTGTCCACGCCCTCTATGAGCCCCAGCCCCATCTTTATGAGGTTGGGTATCCTCAGCCCCTTCGCAGCCTCCGCGACGTGATCAAGGGTGTCGCTCCCGCCGTCGTTGTAAGCCGCGGCGTCCGGCAGCTCGCCGACGCCGAAGCCGTCCAATACGATTATGACGGCGCGCTTTATCCCGCCCATCTCAAAGCCTGACCCCTTTGTATCCCCTCGGCGTTATTATCCGGCCTTCTCCGGCATACGACTGCGAATTGCCGATGATTATTATGGAAAGCATGTCTATCCTGTCATAATACGCGCCGAACTCCCCGATGCTCGTTACGATCGCCTCCTGGCCGTCTCTCGTAGCGTTCCTCACGATCCCGACCGGGGTCGCTTGCCCCCTCCTCTTTGCCGCAATTTCCATCGCGCGCGCGAGCCCTTCCTTTCGCTTCGAGCTTTTGGGGTTGTAAAAGACAATGACGAAATCGGCGCTTACCGCTGACTCTATCCTCTCCTCGATTTTGCTCCAGTCGGTCAGGAGGTCGGATAGCGAAATAGACGCGAAGTCGTGCATGAGAGGCGCGCCGAGAATAGCCGCCGCGCTTACGAAGGCCGGTATGCCGGGGACTACCTCTATCTTCAATCCTCCCATCCCTTCGGTTAAAGCGACCTCGAAGAGGAGTCCGGCCATGCCGTAGATGCCGGAGTCCCCGGACGAGACGACGGATACGGCATGGCCGCCGCGAGCGAGTTCTATCGCCTTCCTGCACCTTTCGACCTCGTGGGTCATGCCTGTAGAGAAGACGCTCTTTCCCTTGAGAAGAGGCTTGATGAGGTCAACGTACCTCGTATATCCGACGACCCAGTCCGATGAGACTATCGCCGCGACGGCCCTTTCCGTCAGATGCTCCGGCCCGCCGGGGCCTATTCCAACGGCGTAAACGGCTCCCTTGCAAGGGCGACCGTTACCCGTCCCACCGTTATTTTCCTTGACCATAACCTTAATGCTTTCGCTCCTAAAAGGGCCGCGGGCTCGCATACCGCGCCCGCGCCCGTGTGTTTTAAAACCATCCTCGATCTTCTTTTTGTCCTTCTGCCAAGCTCCGCCGGGCTGAAGAATGCCACCTCGATCCCGCGCTTCCCGGCGAATCGCAGGAGCCCTGATTCGTCTATTTTTATATTTATGGAGGCGATTTTTTTTATCGAAGCCGCGGCTATATCGTTTTTTCTCAGGGCATGCGCTAACGCCCGCTCGATCTCGCCGTCGTCCGCCCCCCTCGCGCAACCTATGCCCGCGACAAACTCCCCCGGCCGCAATATGAGGGTCCTGGCCCTTAACCCTTCGGGCACGCCGCCGATAAAAGGCGTGACCGCGACGAATACCGCGCCACTCCCATCGGGCGGGAAGCGCCTTTGAAAGCGAAAGTTGCCGAGCCTGCCGTAAGCTTTTTTTATCGACGCGAGGCGAGCCGCGCTCCTGTCAACGACAATCACTTTTTTGTTGTCGAGTATGGCTGAATTTATCTTCTTTATCTTCTTCGCATCCTCTATCTTGAGACCGAAGTCAAGGGCCATCTCCTCAACGCCCGCAAGCCCCATCGAGTCCGTCGCGGTCGTTACGACCGGCGTGGCGTTTATCGACCGGGCTATCTCCATGGCGAGCCTGTTCGCCCCTCCGAGGTGGCCCGAAAGGAGGCTTATGACGAACCTCCCCGCGTCGTCTATCACGATGACCGCCGGGTCTACGGCCTTATTCCTGATAAAAGGCGCTATCGTCCTTACCGCTATGCCGGCGGCTCCGACAAATACGAGGGCCCTGGAATTTCTCCAAGCCCCGGCAGCCTTCCTTTTAAGCCCCCCTCCCTTGAGCGTTTCCGGAGGATATACCTCGACGCGCCCGGAAATCTTTCCGGCTATCCTTACCCCCTCTTTCCTTACGGCGAAGACCGCGATATCGCCCGCCTCTTTAAACCTGTCCATCTATGTCCTTACTTTTTCGACCTTCCGTACAAGTTCGGATAGCTTCTCCGCCATGAGATCAAACAACTTCTCACCCTTTTCTGCGCTCGCCTTGGCGGGGTTCCCCCAGACCGCGCCCGGCCAGCACCTGAGCTTGTCGCTAACCGCGAACGGCTTTGGGAAGGCCGGATATTCCTCCTTCGCGCGGCCCTTGACGAGCCTCGGGGCAAGGTGAAGCACGAGCGAGGTCTCAAGCTCCCCGGCGTGAGAGTCGTTTTTAGTCTCGGCTATCGCCGCGACCTCTTTTCCCAAAACCTCATAGATGGAAAAGGCCCCTATCCTTACGCCCTTTAGCTCCCTTACAAGCGTTTCGGAGGCATCCCTCATGGCCGAAATATGGAGACCCCCGGCGTGGCCGGATACGAGGATAAAGTTACAGAGTCCCTTGCCGAAGGCGTCCCGGACAACGTCCATTAATATGCTCTTCAACGTCGAGGTGGTTATGCCGATTGTCCCCGGATGGGCCGAAGTGGATGTGCACACCCCGTATTGGAGCGGCGGGAGCATGAAGGTCCCCGTCCTGTCGGCGACCTTTTTTACAAGCTCCCTTATTATGAGGGTGTCCGTATTCAGCGGCAGATGCGACCCGTGCGCCTCGACCGTCCCAAGAGGCATTATGACGGTCTTCGTCCTCCGCAGGGCCTTCCGGAATTCAGTCATCGTAAGCTCGCCAAGCAGCATAAAACGCCTCCTTTCGCTCTTGAGGAAAACTTTCTGCAGAAAGCTTTTACTTACACGTCTTGCTGATGAGCTTTTTGCGCGCTACCGCGCGCTTCGGGGCAAGGGGTTCTCTGCGCTACGGCCTCAATCCTCCTCGCTCGCCGCTTAGGCCGCTCGCCACGAAGACGGCTCGCGTCTTTCTCCCTCGGCTCGCTCGCCCATCCTCCATCCTTACGCGCCGTTCACCCTTGCCCCAGGGATTTTTTTGTAAAAATCAAAATCGTAGACCTCGGCTTAAAGAAAATGTTTCTTTCAAAAAAGATCCACATAAGCTATCTTTTCGTCCTGTAGCCGTGAAAAAACTCCCTGTCGTAGAGTTTCGAGGCCGCCTGAGTCTCCTTAACGCCAAGGGCCCTTCCGGCGAGTATCAGCGCGTGCCTTTTTATCCCTGCCTTTTTCGCCTTCCCGGCGATGTCTTTTAGCGTGCCCGTTATCTTTATCTCGTCCTCCCACGAGGCCTTGTAGACAACGGCGGCCGGGGTGGAAGGCGGGTAGCCGCCCTTTATTAGCAATCTTGCGACCTCCTCCACGGCGCGGGCGCTTAGAAAAACGCAGATCGTGGCCTTATGGGAGGCGAGGGCTTCGAGGTCTTCATCGACAGGAACCGGCGTCCTTCCGGCGAGCCTCGTAAATATGACGGTCTGAGTCGCCTCCGGAACGGTGAATTCCTTTTTTAACGATGCGGCTGCGGCGAACGCCGACGACACCCCAGGGGTTATGTCGTAGGGGATCCCGTTCCTTTCGAGTATCTCCGCCTGCTCGCCGAAGGCGCTGTAGAGCGAGGTGTCTCCGGTATGGAGCCTTACGACCGATTTGCCTTCGCGCGCCGCGTCTATCATTATATCCGTCAATTCTCCAAGGTGCATCGGGGCGCTGTCGTAAAGGGACGCCTTTTTGGAACAGTGCTTGAGGAGGCCTTTATTTACGAGCGAGCCCGTATAGACCACGACTCCCGCTTTCTTGAGGAGCTTCGCCCCCTTGACGGTCACAAGCTCAGGGTCTCCGGGGCCGGCCCCGACGAAGTGCACGGTTGCGGGTTTTGAAGACTTTTTATAAGATCTCTTTACCATCCGGATTTCTTTACTATGAGGGTCGAGAAATAGTCCGGCCTCGCGCCTTCGAGGCTCTTTATGTCCGTTACGACCTCTTCGCCGGGGAGGCTCGCCCTCGATACGAGGAAGGCTCTTCCGTCGAGTCCGAGCCTCTTTAAAACGCATATCACTTCATCCATGACCTTGTTTACCTTCATTATGATGACGGTGTCGAACGCCCTCAGGGCCTCTTCGAGCCCTGCGAGGCCGTAGGCCGCCGGGATTATTGCGACTTTTTCATCGGATTCGGCTATAGGTTTATTCACGGCGGATGCCGCGGCGCTGAAAGACGTTATGCCGGGCACTACCCTTATCCTTACCTCAGGCAAAAGCTCCTTTACAAAAGGGATGAGGCAGCCGAAGGTCGAATAGAGAACCGGGTCGCCGAGGGTTATGAAGGCGACATCCCTGCCCGCCCTGAGCATCCCCGTGATCCTTGAAGCCGCCTCTTTCCTCGCCGAAAAAAGCTCATCCCTGTCCTTCGTCATGGGGAAGGCCATCTCGACTATCTCTTTGTCTGAAAGATCAACGGCCTTTGCGGCTATGCCGAGAGCCTGGCTCCCGCAGCTTGCCGTGTCTTTCGATTTTGGGACGACAACGGCATGGGCTGCCTTCAAGACCGATATTGCCTTTAGCGTCAAAAGCTCCGGATCGCCGGGGCCGACCCCCACGCCGTAAAAAGTGCCTGTCATGGTTTTACGCCCTTTATTATGAATACCGGATTGTGCGCGCTTAAGAGGCTCAACTCTCCGAGGTCTTTCGCGCGCGCGATATTTACCAGCGAAAGCTCCCTCTCCCACTTAGCCTTCTTCAGGAAATCCATTGCCGAGTGAGCGGTCTCGATGGTAACGGCGTTTACGACCATCCGGCCTCCGGGCCTTAGCTCGTTGGATGCGTAACCGAGTATCTCCTTTATCCCCGCCCCGCCCCCGCCCACAAAGACGACGTCTGGCCTCACAAGGCCCTTCCCTTCGAGGCACGCCGGGGCGACGCCTTCGAGTATCTCGATGTTTGAAATATCAAAGCTCTTTCTGTTTTTCCTTATGTCGGCGAGGCGGCTCCTTTTTTTTTCGATGGCGTAGACAAGGCCCGCCCGCGCGAGCCGCGCGGCCTCTATGGCGACCGACCCGCACCCCGAGCCTATGTCCCATACTACGCTATTTTTTTCTACCGCCATTTTCGATAGAGCCACGACCCTTATCTCTTCCTTGGTTATCATGCCGGAAGAGTGGCTGAATAGCCTGTCCGGCAGGCCGAACCTGTTTGAATCTTCCGGGGCGTCTTCCACCGGATCTTTAAGGAGGAGGACGAGGTTAAACGGAGAGAACTCGCGGCGAGCTATCTCCCGGAGCGTCCCCCGGGTTATCCTCTCTTTGGGAGCGCCGAGGTCCTCGAAGACTACGGCGCGAACGCCTTGAAGGCCGCTGTCCATCAGCGCCCTCGCTATGACGGATGGCGTGGTGACGGAATCGGTAAACACCGCGGTCTTCGGGTGTGAGGCTGCCTCCCGGCAGAGGCCTTTAAGGTCGGCATCCCTGCCGTGGACGCTTAAGACCCTGAGCCCGTTCCAGTTCTCCTTTATCCTTGCGAACGCCTCCTGAACGACGCTTACGTTCGGTATGACCTCTACCTTTTTTTTGCCGAACTTTTTTATGATGAAGTCCGCAATGCCGAAAAGGAGAGGGTCGCCGGTGGCGAGTACGACAACGTCTTTTTTGCTCTTCCTCAGGTGAGATTCGATCCGGGAGGCTATCTCAGGTAGACTCCCTTTCGCGCCGCCGATGGGCACAAGCCCGGCCTTGAGCCCGGAGAACTCTTCAATGTGCCTATGGCCGCCGACAATGAGGCCCGCGCGCTCTATTATCCCCAGGGCGCGTGTTGTGAGGCTTTCTTTTCCTTGTATCCCTATGCCGATTACGTATATCATCTTATTATTACGTATATCATCTTATTATAAGGAAGCGGCCATGTCGTTTTCATATCCGACGAGCATGCATCTTATCTCAAGGCCGGGGCCAACGAGGGCCTTCGCGTTATTCCTTACCTTCCTGAGTATCGCCCTCAAGACGTCATCCCTTCCCGCTTTCTTCAATATGAAAAAGACTTCCCTCGCGGTATTGGCGCCGAGTACGCTCCGTTTGAGCGCATCCGCCCCTGGGCTTGAGCAGAGCGCCGCTATGGATTCGAGCTCCACGCTCGAATCGTCCCTGTGCGTCTCGAAGTGTCCGGCGGCCAATTTGCTCATCTTCCCGAACTGCCCGGCTATGGTAATCTTCCTTAAATCCGGCTTTTTCAGGGCATATTCGAGGGCGCAGCCCATGTGGTCGCCGGTAAGAACAAAAGCTATCTCTGGGAGCTTTAGCCTCTCCTGAACAACCCTTTCAGTACTCCTTCCGGTTGAAAATACGGCCTCATCCATTCCGCCCGCCACGGCGACGTCTATGGCGCAGAAGATGGAATTCCTGTAAGCGCAAAGCGAAAGCGGCTCGACTATCCCGGTAGTGCCGAGGATGGATATCCCTCCGACTATGCCGAGCCGCGGGTTCATCGTCTTTTCCGCGAGGAGCTTCCCTCGCGGCACGGTTACCGTTACGACGACGGACGGGACGACCCCGGACTCTTCGGCGGCTTCCAGCACGGCGGTCCTTATCATCTCAAGGGGCACAGGGTTTATGGCGGGCCGCCCCGGAGGTATCTTGAGCCCCGGTCTCGTGACGATTCCTACGCCCGCGCCGCCCTTTATGCTTATGAAAGGCCTCGTCCTGTTGAGGCGCACAAGCTCGACGGCGGTCTTTATCTCCTCGCCGTTGGTCACGTCCGGGTCGTCCCCTGCGTCCTTTATTACCGATGCCTCCGCCCGGTCGCCCTCCAATTCGATCGCCTTTATCTTTACCTTCGCCTCCCCGCCATGGGGGAGAGTCACTTCGACCGTCTTTATGGGCTTGCGGGAGCGGCGCTTTATGGCCCTGAAAAGCTCCTGTGCCGCCGCCTTTGCCCCGGCAGCGGCACACGTGCCCGTAGTGAAACCCTTTCTGAGATTTAAAATTTTCTCTCCGGCCACCTTGAGTCCTTTTTACCCTCCGCTAACTTCTCCTGTCGAAGACCAGGAATATGCCGAAAAAGATCCCCAATACGATGGATAGAAAAAACCCCTGCATGGCCTGGTATGCCGCGAAATGATACCTGTCGGGCCTAATCCCCGACAGGATCAGTCCGCCCCCAAAAAGCAGGAGCCAGAGGAATACCGAAACCGCGACCGCCCGCGGTATGCGGCCCTTGAACGGGAACAGGTCGCCGAAAAGCCAGATAAAACCGCCGACGACGATCCCGAAGACCGCGCCGCCTATGGTAAAGATGACGATGTTATGAAGAAAGCCCGCCTCATAGCGGAAGGCGTATGTGAAGGAATTGAGCGTCATCGCCGCCCAGCCCCAGACAACGCCGAGAAAGGCCGAAACCGCAAAATTTCTTATCCCGAATCCCATCTCAGTGGCAGGGCATCCCGATGACGTGCCTGAAGTCGTGGAACGTGTCGTGCACCCCGTTGGCGACGGTATCAAACCCGTAGGCGATGACTACAAGGGCGAGGGCCATGAATACGACGAATATCGCCGGCAAAAGCGCCCTCAGTATGAAATCCCTCTCGAAGATTCTTTCCATTTGAAGCTCCTCCTTCACATTTTTTTATGTTCTACTCGTGTTCGTCGTGCGTCGAGAACGGCCCATGGCTGTGTATGTGAATGACGCCGCCATGCCTGTGCGCGTGCTCGTGTATTATGTTCGCCCTGAGAAGCAGGTCTTTATTGCGCAGTATCTCCCGCGACGGGCCGTCCGCGGCCATGCCGTGCCCCTCGTCAAGAACGATCGCCCTTTCGGCAAGGTCCTCCACCATGCTGAGATCATGGGTGGCTATTATGAAGGTCTTGAGGTTCTTAAGGCCTTCTATCAGCTCGTAGAGCCAGACTTGCGACCTGGGATCCAGTCCGTTCGTCGGCTCGTCAAGAAGAAGCACGTCAGGGTTTACGGCAAGTACGGACGCTATGGCGACCTTTTTCTTCTCGCCGCTGCTCAACGCATAGGGCGGCCTGTCTTTCAGGCCGGATATGCCGAGAAAATCCAGAAGCTCCTCTACCCTCGTTTTAACCTCGTCCCCGGACAGCCCCAGCTGAAGCGGCCCGAAGGCAAGCTCGTCGAAGACGGTGGGTGAGAACAACTGCACGTCCGGCTCGGCAAAAACGAAACTGACGCTCTCCCTGAAGCGCCTGCCAAGACCCCCCTTCAGATCATCCCCGGCAAGCCTCTCTCCGAGAAACGATATTATACCAGCGGAGGGTGGAATGAGGCAATCAAGGATTTTAAGGAGGGTCGATTTTCCGCTCCCGTTCGCGCCTATTATGGCGATCCTCTCACCCCTCTCCACCCTGAAGCTCATATTTTTTACGGCCGGCGAACTGCCGTAAAAAAAACTCACGCCTTCAAGCCTGTATATCTCATCTTTCAAGCGCGCCCCCGGAGTCAAATGAACTTCCCCGCATCAGGCTGCGGCGTATTAAAAACCCACATATGGAAGTCGCGTTGCGAGCGGCCGGGGAATTAACCCTGAAAAGATTAAAGCCCGGCTGAAAGGATCAGCGCAAAAGAAGTTAGCCCGATGAACATGAAATCCTTTCCATGCAGCCGCCGGCCTTCAAACGAATTCATCCTGCCTGTAAATCCGCGGGAGACCATGGCAAGCGTCACCTCGTCTGCCGTGGAGACCGTTTTTTTCAGAATAAAACCGACCCTCGTCGCAAACCAGCCCTGCGAGTCCCGAAGATTCGTCCCGGTTATCGTCCTCGACTTCCTCGCGAGCGCCGAATCCTCCGCAGTCCTGAGGAGTATGAGGGTATACCTGAACGTCATGAAAAGGGCCGTTATGAAGACCGCTGGCACGAGCCCCCTCATGCCCTTTAAAAGATCGGACTGCCCGGTCGTAAGGAGAAGAAGCGCTGTAAACCCAGCCATGACGCCGACCCTCGCTATGATGAAGACGCCGGTTTCAAGCCCCTCTTTTGTCACGGCCATACCCCATGCCTTTAAAACCGCGCTGCCCGGAGTAACGAAGCTGAAAAATACCGGCGAGATGATTATCGAGGTAAATATGAGCGCGGGCATGACGCGCTTTAAAAGCTTCAAGACTTCGACGCCCGAAAGTAACGCCAGAACGATAGCAAAAAAGATTACGGCCAATAGCGAGAGCGCCTTTCCGGCGAGCGCCGCGGCGAAAACGAGAAAAAATATCCCGATTATCCTCACCTTCGGCTCCAGGGATTGCAGTAGCCCGTTCTTGCCGGCATACTCCGCGCCGTCAAAAACCACTTTCATGAAGGATGATATATTGTCGAGGGTCTTTTCGACGAAGGCCTCGCTCTTAAAAGCCCCTTCGCCGCCGCGTCGAGCCTTTGCCTCCTTTAGCCAAACGGGCATCTTCATCTCCGCCATAACCTGCCCCACAGGAATATGATGACCACGACGCCAAGGCTTCCGAAGGCCGCCGAGATTACATAAAGGGTCGCGCTCTCGAAGCCGTTACTCGCCCAGGGCAGCGTATAACGGGGCATGACCCCGGCCCAGCCGTTAATGCGCCCCATGCCCGCCGGTACGTATCCCACGAGCCTTGAAATCTCCGCTTTGCTCCACTCGCCCCATGATGTCCCGGACGCCAGAAGCCCTATCGGCGTAAGAAGAACGAACGCCGCAAGAAAGGCCCAGAGGGGCCTTAACGCCTTTCGGCCTTCCGGCACAAAGCCGGCCTTCGCCACATACCTTACTATAAGCGCCGTGCCAAGGGCCTCCACAGGGCCGAAAAAAAGAAGGTGGGGCACGACCATCGCCGGGATAGTCACGGCAAGAGGATACGGCGCGTAAAGTGGCCGCCCGTCCGTCCCGTGCGCGATTAGCGGCTGTATCCCCAGCTCGACCGATGCGGCAAGGGCCGAAAGGTTTATAGCCGCGTACGCCGCTATGGCGGCGGCAAAAGGCCTCCTCTCAGACAAGACGGCTGAAAGAATTCTATAGACATAATACCCCGAAAAGCTCGAAATAAAGGCCATGTTGAAGCAGTTCGCGCCGAGGGTCGTGATGCCGCCGTCTGCAAATAAAAGCGCCTGAAGCGCGATTGCCAGGCTCAATGCCACGACCCCGGCCCAAGGCCCCAGGACGATGGCCACGATCGCGGAACCAACCATGTGGCCGCTCGACCCGCCTGGGATCGGGATATTGAACATCATTACGACAAAGGCAAAGGCCCCGCCGATGGCAAGAAGCGGGAGCTCCTTTACCTTGACCGTCTTCTCGACCTTCCGGGAAGCTGCAAACCAGACAGGGATCATGCCCGCGTAAAATACCAGACACGTCTTCGGGCTTAAATATCCATCCGGTATGTGCATATAAAACCTCGAAGGGCTTGAGAGAAACTTTTTGTAAAAAGATCCCCCCTATCCCTTTGCGGCTTCTATGGCAAGGGCGTTCACTATGGCGGCGGCCACCGTCGAGCCGCCCTTTCTCCCGCTTGTCGCTATATATTCAACGCCTGAGGCCATGAGAGCGTCCTTCGACTCCGCGGCTCCGACGAACCCCACGGGCACGCCGACGACGAGGGCGGGCCTTATATTCTTCTCTTTTACGATCCTCAAGAGTTCCAGGAGGGCCGTCGGCGCGTTGCCTATGGCCACTATCGAACCTTCGAGGTAAGGCGCGGCCTTTCGCATGGCCGCGGCCGTTCTCGTGATGTTTTCATGGGCGGCGGCCTTTATGACGGAGGCGTCGGACGAGAAGCATTTGACGCTTGCGCCGAACGGCTTTAATCTATACCTCATTATCCCGCTCTCCACCATCCTTACGTCGGTTATTATGCCGCTCCCTTTCCTTATGGCATCTATCCCGGCCTCGACCGCCATGGGGCTGAAACGGAGGAGGTCTTTGAAGTCGAAATCCGCCGTCGTGTGTATGACCCTTTTCACTACAGGAAGTTCCCTTGACGTAAACCGGGTCTCCCCCATCTCGGCTTCCAATATTCTGAAGCTTTCCTTCTCTATCGGATGGATCGCAAGCGCCGGGCTGGAAGCGTCCAGCGTCTCTTCTATCCTTTCGACGGTGATATCGACGAGCCTTTCGTCGAAGCCGAGGTTGCGCGTGATGCGCATCTCTATGCCGGGATAGTCTGCCCTGACGGCCTCAAGCTCTTCCGGTATGTCGCGCGTCACGTGCAGCCCCGGATAGAGAAAGTAGGGCATGACTATTATCTCCGTTGCGCCCGTTGACGCTATCTCGTCCACCGCCTCTTTTATGCCGGGCCTTTCTATCTGAAGAAAGGCGGCCTGCACAAGGCCCCAGCCGCCTTTTTTAGCGACCGCCCCGGCGATGTTCCTCAGGGTTTCGTTGGCTTCTTTCGCCTTGCTCCCATGCCCCAGTAAAAGTATAGCCGTTTTTGCGTTGCCGTCGAGTTCCATGGCTCTCCTCATGTCTAAAAAGAAAAACCCTCCGCAAAGGGAGGGTTTTTTATCTTCCGGAAAAAGATAAATACGTAAACCCCCACCTTCTTTACCTTCGAAAAAAACGTGGGCATGCCAAGGCAGGTCTCCTGACTCACGGCTTAGCCTACTCTCCGCGCCTTCCCGGTCGCCCAGTGGCTGAATGCGGATTTCGTACCGTTTACAGTGGCGGGTCCGTTCCCGGTTCTCCGCCTGAGCGGACCACGGGATTCCCTTAAACCCTGGCACGTATATAAATTCTCAGCACATCTTCACATTATGGCGTACGTCTGTCAAGGCATATTCGGCTTTTCGAGTTCGAGGATGACCTTGCCTTTTCTGAAGACCCGGACGATGCCGGTCGAGCCGGATATGGTTATTGCAACGGCGTCGGTCACGTCGGTTATCCCGGCGGCGGCCATGTGGCGGGAGCCGAGTCCCGGCAGAAGCCCGCCGCCTTCAAGGGCCGCGTCCAGGTGCACACCGGCGCTCATCACCACCCCGTCCTCGCGTATGACGAACGCGCCGTCAAGAAGCGAGAACTCTTTTATGGTCTCGTGGAGCGAGGCATCGAGGATATTCCGCGCCTCTTCGGGATAGCCCTTGAACGGGTTCATGATAAGCGGCCTTGAGAGCTTCAAGACCTTCTCGTAGCCGCCGATGACGAAAGTCGTGCCGACGGCCTTGCCCTCGCGCCCCTCGCTCGAAAGCTCAAGTGCTATCCCGAGGACCGTATCGATGACCGGCGGGCGGATCTTTTTCATGAGCCCCCTCGATATACACCTTGTCGAGAATACCTCGTTTTCGGCGCTGAGGTCGAGCGCCATCATCGTATCGAAAAGCCCGCTTCGCGGCAGACCCGTAAGGCAGACTATCCTATCCGTATTTTTTATGACGCCGTCCGTAACGGCCATGATGACCGAGAGTTTTACGCGCCCCAGGCGCGTCAGGTTCACGTTCGGGAGCCGAAGAACGGCCTTGAGATTTTCTTTGAGCGGCTCAAGGTCTTTTTGGAAATCCTCCCTGTGCGTGACGAGTATTATTTTTCTTTTTTCAGGGCGTGCCCGCCAGACCGACCAGTCGTCTATGGCGTCCAGGAAAAGGACGAGGGCCGCCCCCTTTATGTCCCTTAGCGCCGTTAAGGCGTTATCGACCATGCTTCTATTGAAATCTATCGTCTTTCCTGTCTCCACGGGCATCTCGCGTCCTTTCCTCTATCTGGGTAAATATGCCCCGCAGCATGTTTATCTCCTTCTGCATGAGGCCGGTCCTTCCGAAGAGCCTCCTGAAGCTGCGCATGATGGCGGTAAGGAGATACTCTCCGCCCTGCTCGCCGTAGCCGAGCGCGCGGAGCGCCAGCTCCATGTGCGCGTACATGCGTTCCTTCTCCTCAGCCGGGGCCGCTACGACCACGGGGGCCCTCCGCTCAACAAGCGAAAAAAGCTCGTAGCAGACGATAAAGACGGCGTGCGATAGATTGATCGACTGGTACTCCGGGGCGGCCGGTATCTCGACGAGCATGTCGCATAGCGGTATCTCGTCGTTACGGAGGCCCCTGTCCTCCCTGCCGAAGAGTATCGAGACCGTATTATTCCGGCCCATCTCCAGCATCTTCGGGGCGGCCTCCTTCAAGGTCATAACCGGATAACGTTCACGGCCCATCCGTCGCGTCGTGCCGACGATGAGGCCTGAGTCCTTCACGCACTCTCTTATGTCCGCGTGAACGGACGCGTTTCTGAGCACGCCGTCCGCCTTGCACGCCATGGACCAGCCGTCGTTATTCATGTAATCGCACGGATTCACGAGCGCAAGATTCGAGAAACCCGTATTTTTCATCGCCCTCGCCACGCTCCCGACGTTGCCCGGACTCTGCGGCTCGACGAGGACGATCCTGAAGTTGCTCATCTTTTCCATCGAGTCGCCTTTTCCTCTTACAGCCGCCCTTCCCCTCATCTTTCACCTCTCAGACCGGTAATATGCGTAAAAGTATATCAGAATTGCCTCTGCAACTGAACCTCCAAGCGGCAAGCCGTAGAGTATCAAAGCCCGTGTATGCAAGCCGCAAGGCAGGCGGCGGGAATAGACCCTGAAAAGATCAAAAGCCGCCCGGAACAGCAAGGCTAAAGTCTGATATAATCCGGTTCATCTCTTGCATTATAAGCGTAAGAAAGGCCTTTTTATGGAGACGCCGCCCCTGCAATGCCTCGAGCCGAAGACAAAGACCGGCCTCGTCGTAGTCATGACCGGCGACGGCAAGGGCAAGACCACTTCCGCCCTCGGCATTTGCGTAAGGGCGGCCGGCTACGGCATGAAGGTATGCTTCATTCAGTTCATGAAGGGCGACATGTATTCAGGCGAGATCGACGGGATTAAAAGGCTCGCCCCGAACGTCGAGCTTAATCGCACGGGAAAAGGCTTCTGCGGCATAATGGGCAACCCGTACCCGTACGAGGAGCACAGGGCGAACGCACAGGAGGCCGTCAAGCTCGCCAGGGAAAAGACGCTTTCCGGCAATTACGACATCATAATCCTGGATGAAATAAACAACGCCTGCCACCTGAGGCTCGTAGACCTCGCCCAGGTCCTGGAGCTGCTCGACCTGAAGCCGCCGCTTGTGCACATGGCGCTTACAGGCAGGAACGCGCCGCAGGAGGTCATTGACAGGGCCGATACCGTATCCGAGATAAGGGATATAAAGCACGCGTACCGCCGCGGCATCGAACCGCAGAAAGGCATCGACTATTAGATCATGCTCCCCGGTCCGCCGGAAACGCAAATAGCCGCTCTCGCCCCGGCGGCGGGCGACAGCCCGGGAAAAGCATCCATTCTTCCGGTAAGCGGGCTGTCGAAAAAAGGCGTTCTCAGACGAGGTCGGAGAACTCGATTGCTTTCTCATCGACTATCTTTTTCAGCTTGTGGAGCGCCCTTACCTCGATCTGCCTGACCCTTTCACGGGTAATCCCGAACCGTCCGCCTATCTCTTCCAGCGTCCGCGGCTCCTCGTCCCCGAGCCCGAACCTCTCGACTATTATCTCGCGCTCGTTCGGATCAAGGGTTTCGAGCCACCTGTCTATCCTTTTTACCCTCCTGGCCTCCTCAATGAGGTCCATGGGCGGCGGGATGGCGGAGTCCTCGATCTTGTCGAGAAGCGACTGCTCGCCCTCGTCAGTGGTAATGGTGGATTCGAGCGAGTAGCTCTTCGTGCTTATGGTGGAAAGTTTTTTTACGTACCTTCCGGAAAGCCCGGTCTTTCCGGCAAGCTCGCTTATGCTCGGTTCGCGGTTGAGCTTTGAAGCCAACTCCCTCGACGCCTTCGTGACCCTCGCCATGTCGGAAGTGACATGTATCGGCAGGCGCACGGTGTTGGCCTGGTTGGCTATGGCCCTGTCGATGGCCTGCCTTATCCAGTATGTGGCGTAAGTGGAGAACCTGAACCCCTTTGCCGCCTTGAACCGCTCGACAGCCTTTATGAGGCCGATATTCCCCTCCTCTATGAGATCCTGCAAGGGGAGGCCTCTATTTATATAGTGCTTGGCCAGGTTGACGACGAGACGCAGATTCGCCTCTATCATCCTCTTGCGGGCGTCGCCGTCGCCGGCTGCTATCTTTCCGGCAAGCTCCTTCTCTTCCCTGGCGGTGAGGAGCTTGTATTTCTTGATGCCCTGGAAGTAGGCGTATATGGAATCGCTCTTTATGCCTCCTTCGCCCTTTTCGCGGTCATCCTCTCCCTCGATGTTCGCATCGCCACGTCCTTCGCCGTCTTTTGCGGCCAAAGCCGAAAGGGGGCCGCTAACGGCCCCCGCGAAGACCGGCAAACCGGACGTCATCAAATTCGTATTTTCTCCGGCAACGCCTGTCTTGAACATATCGCCTCCCTAAAAGTCAGGGGAAACCCTTACAACAGGGTCGCGGCCCAACGATTATGCTCATTTAAAATGTTCGGACGCGTATTCTTCGAGCCCGATCTGGTCAGGCTTCATTCCGGCCTCGCCCTTCTTCCAGTTGGCCGGACAGACCTCCCCGTGATTCTCGTTGAACTGTATCGCGTCGATGACCCTGAGCACCTCCTCGACGTTCCTTCCGAGGGGAAGGTCGTTAATTGTAATGTGCCGCAGCCTTCCCTCCCTGTCGATTATGAAAAGCCCTCTCAGCGCAATCCCGGGCCTCTCCACAGAT
>JAKAIQ010000005.1 GCA_021825035.1 Deltaproteobacteria bacterium
CTTAAACTCCGTACGTCGCTCTATCTGCCTGACGTATTCCGTTCGATAGACCCCCGTCGGGTACGGCAGGCAACTGCCGCCCGCGTAAACCATGGCGACATCGGCGCCCGAGTTGAAAATCTTATTCATCGCGTATGGCTTTAATATGCCGATTCTGCGGCCTGAGGAATCTATCAGATGACAGTTGCAGAACACGGCCAGGATATCTGGATGGTCATTCAGGAAGCTTACCTGTTTCTCCAAAAAATCCGGACACAGCCTGTCATCGTCATGCATGAAAAGGACATGTTTTGTGGCGATCCTGTTTAGAGCGCGGGCAAAATTCCAATCGGAGCCTTTCGTGCTTCCGGCGCCTTCAAAGATAACCCCCCGATCCCTGTAGCGGCCCGCCACCTCTTCAACCTCTTTGCCGCTTCCATCATCAAAGATAATGAACTCAGCCGGACTTCTGGTCTGTGCGAGCACGGAGTCGATGGCTTCGGACAAATAATTAGGCCTCTTGAACGACAGGAGGCAGACTGTAGCGTCCAGCGCATCCATTGATTTATTTTTATATAGCCGCTTATTTAAGGATTCTCGCGCTGGCATTATAAACTTCGGGGATATTTCTTAATGACTCAATGTAATTTGTGTTAACCCACTCCGCAAAGCTATTGATATCTTTGAATGATAGATTTAGCGATTCATCATCATGGCGAACTCCGTTCGTTTGACCGCCGGGCTTAATTTTTGCCCTGAGCGTTCTTGACGCAACCTTCTTCAATGAAGACGATAAACGGACGATCTCCCTCATCGCCTCCCTCAGGGTAAGAAATCGATACATACTTATCAAGTAATGTGGGATGCACTCCGCAATATCACGCAGGGTTATCCAGGTCCATCTCTTATCCGATGCGACCGCCTTCAGGTGCCAATAGTAGAAATCCGGCCTTAACCGGCAATCATACTTTCCATTGTACTTATTTCTAAAGAGCACCTGCAGATGAGCATCAGCCCCCATGTTTATAAAGGACACTCCCTTTATCGGGCTATGTTCCAGATATTTGACCGCATAATTCCATTTTTGCCTTTGCCCCGGCTTCGACCCGTTCATTTCACTGATTCGGGTTCTCCCGATTATCACCAGCGGCAGATTGAGAAAATAGGCTTTTTTTGTGTGTAAAAGCGTGCCGACCAGGCCGATGTCGCCAAATGGCTTTACGTACAATTTCCCCTGCTTTTTCCGCGTCCGCTCGATCAGGCTCCTCGAGATGAAGGCTCCGGAACTGTGCGCCATTTTCGGGCCGTTATATCTCTTGGCCGGGCCAATCCCCCATCCGTTGAAGAAAAAACGAGCGGCCTCCGCGGCCTCGAATACCTCCAATCTTCCGTCAAAAGCGTTCAGGTTGGCTTCCTTTAAATTGCACGTCCCTGTATCGTGATAAAAGTGCGTGAAACCCACCTGCAAGGATTCGATATTCCCGTTTTGACCCATGACTTCCGCCACAATTTCCAGCGCGCTTGGAAGCAAAACATCATCGTCAGTAAAAGTAAGATAATGGGTGCCTCTTAACTCATCCAGAAAATCCTCCGGCACATCGCAAGGCTCAGCATTGCTTTCGTATCTTTTCAGTTTGATTCTTTTATCGTTGTATTTATTAACGATATCGGCCACGGGAGGCTGCGAACCGTTATCGATTAATATGACTTCAAAATTCCCGTACGTCTGTCCGATTATGCTCTCGAGGGTTTTTTTAAGCAACTCGTGCCTGTTATATGTCAAAACGAGGATGGAGAAGGATATCATGTCTTTTTTACCTCAATACGCCACGACATCCCAGTTGAGCACCACCCGCAAATCGGAAAGGATCTTGTCATAATTGTTCGGGTTATCGTTCTTATCCATGAAAAACTCGAACCGCATTCTTGATTCATTTTGAGGAGCCAATATCCATGCCGTCATATGTATTATGCACAGTAATTCGATCTCATAGATTTTGTTCGCCAACAGTTCGGTCGGAACCGGGACCTTGAATCGCACATTGCCCAATCTCATGGTCCTGAAATCGACTCCTCCGGTATCATGGATGTCGGTGCCAAGAATCAGTCTTCCGTCTTCGGCATAGTAAATCAGGCTGAAAATGAGCCTCGGATCATTTTGGAGCAATTCCGCTTCTATCACGACATTGTAGGATTTGCTGCTAAAGAGCCTTCCATCCGGAACTTCTCCATTTTCATCCTCTATGAAGTACCGCTTCAACTTAACGACATCGCTATAGGGCAAGTTTTTTTGCGTCGCATCCCATAACATTTTGCCGTCCATCGCGCTCTGAAAACTGCCCATATAGTAGTTTATAGCCGATATCGCCGTTCCGCAATGCGCGATTTTCCCTCTCGAGAGCACGATCCCCCTATGGCAGAGGCTCGAGATCGCCTGCATATTATGGCTGACGAACAGTACGGTTCTCCCCTCGCGCGCAACACTATCCATCTTGCCGAGGCACTTCTTCTGAAACTGCGCGTCCCCCACCGCGAGCACCTCGTCGACAACGAGTATCTCCGGCTCCAGGTGTGCGGCTACCGCGAACGCAAGCCTCACATACATCCCCGAGGAATAGCGTTTAACAGGCGTATCAAGGAACTTCTCCATCTCGGCGAAACCGACGATTTCATCGAACTTTTTCCTGATCTCAAGTCTACTCATCCCGAGGATCGAGCCGTTGAGATATATGTTTTCCCTTCCCGTCAGCTCCGGATGGAAACCCGTTCCGACTTCAAGGAGGCTCGCCACGCGTCCTTTGATAGCAACGCGTCCTGAAGTCGGCTCAGTTATGCGCGAAAGTATCTTAAGAAGAGTCGACTTCCCTGCTCCGTTATGCCCGATGATTCCGAGGCGGTCACCCTGATGAATTTCGAATGATAGGTCTTTAAGCGCGTAAAACTCTTCTCGCGAAGGATCGATGAAGCGAGGACGTTTAGACGTAAAAGGTCTGGCAGCCCTGTGAAACAGAACCTTTGCGCCGTTGGCAAGGACATCCCGGAGTGCGATATAGCGCTCCTGTTGCTGGTGGCCGATTATGTATTTCTTCGAAAGATTTTCAACCTTGATGACGGCGCTCATATCCCCTCAAATCACGTCAGCGAACGTCCGCTCCGTCTTCCTGAAATACCAGATGCCGGATACGAGCAATATCCCTACGATGGCGAGAGACATGAGGAATCCTGGAAGGAAGATCTTTACATCCCCTCCAAGTATCGCCCAGCGGAAGCCGTCGATGACCCCTGCCATGGGATTTAGAGAATAAATAACTCGCCATCTTTCAGGGACGATGTCGCTCGAAAAACCGACCGGCGAAATATAGAGGCCGAACTGAACAATGAATGGGACGACATAACGGAAATCGCGATACTTGACGTTTAGGGCTGTAAACCACAGCCCGGCGCCCATGGCGGCGGCCAACGCTACGACGACAAAGAAGGGTAAAGCCAATATGCGCCAGCCCGGCATGAACCTGTACCATATCAGAAGGGCTATCAACATTGCCGCCGAGATAAGGAAGTCCACGAAGCTTGTGATGACGGAGCCGGCCGGGATTATAAGGCGCGGAAAGTATACCTTCGAGATAAGGTTCGCGTTGCCTACAAGACTGCCGCTTGCTTCGGACAGGGCGTTGGCAAAAAATTGCCACGGGAGCATGGCGGCAAAGACCATGACCGGATAAGGGGCGCCATTTGACGGCAATTTTGCCAGATGGCCGAATATCACGGTAAACACCACCATCGTAAGAAACGGCCGGATAATCGCCCAGACGATGCCTATAACCGTCTGTTTGTAGCGCACAAGGATGTCACGCCATGCAAGAAAATAAAAAAGCTCCCTGTAACGCCACAGGTCTTTCCAATAATGGCGTTCCGACCTGCCGGCCTCAATCAGTAATGTATTTTCGTCGGTCATTTGATCCTGCGAGCCGCATGAAATCATAAATAGAGAAATGACGGAGGAAACATACCCGCGGCGACAACCTCCATGAAAACGCAGAAAGCCCGAAAAACGGCGCGGCGACCTTGCCTCTCACTCAACACGGCTAACTGGCATGGGCAGGCGGCATTGCTCAACGTGATTCATTATGTGCGCTTACGGAATCGGTGTGCAAAAGGTCATTTGATGGGGATCGCCACTTGACGCTTATTCATAGTTGCCGCAATATGGCGCGGGCCGGCGCGCCATCGCAACCCTTCAGCTTGAGCGGAAGGCACACAAGCTCATAAGGACCCGCTTCAACGTCCGATAAATTAAGGCCCTCCAGAATGGGAATGTTATTAGCCAGCAATAATTTATGCACGCCGGAACCTTCGGAGTCAAAAGGTTCAATGGATAGATAGTCTATACCTACAAGTTTGAAATTCATTTCCGCAAGATATTGCGCCGCATCCATCCTCAACGCCGAATAATCCTTATTAAAGGCCCTGTTATTAGCCCAAAACTGAGAATTTTTCGTCTTGATAAGAATCCTTGAATGCCCTCGAAGATCGTAGTTTTTAAAATCCTCTTTCTTTATGATAGTGTGGTTTGCACATGATTCCACCACAAGACACGGGCCGATGAGGGTTTCCAGCGGGATCATATCGATGGTTGCCTTGTCTTTGAAAAAATGATACGGAGAATCGACGTGTGTGCCCGTGTGAGAACCCATCCGTATCCGGGTGACATTACATTTGTCGCCGCTTAAGATACTTTTAGTCATCGCCATTGAAACAGCCGGGTCACCGGGCCAAACGGGCATGCCATTGGAGATCGGTATAGTGATGTCGTACAACTTCATTTATTTACTCGGTCAAATAATGCAAAAGTAATGCAAAAGCGCCTCTACGATGGTCATGCTTCGGAAAACCGTCAACGAGTCGCCTGCGATGTCCGGCCATTGCGGTTGAGATTATAAATAATTTCGGCGCATATCTCTTCAGGCGATTTATCAATCTGGACGGTAATCGCATCTTGAGGCGCCTCTAATGCATCGAACTGGCTTTCGACGAGAACAACTGGAAAAAAATGTTTTTCTCTCCTCTTGATTCTTTCAAAAATAGTATTCTTATCGCCCTGGAGATGGATAAAGATCACTTTTTCCTTCCTGTCACGCGATATAATTCGGCGGTATTTTTCTTTCAAGGCCGAACAGGCGAGCACCGCGCCTGCGCCCTTATTCCACCTTGTGACGTTCATAGCCAGTTCCGTCAGCCAGGTTCTCCTGTCATCATCATCGAGCGGAACGCCGCTATTCATCTTGATAATATTGCATTCGGTGTGGTTATCGTCAGCGTCATAAAATTGCATCGAAAGCTTTTGCGCCAGCATCTTGCCTATAGTCGTCTTTCCCGAACCTGAGACCCCCATAATTATATAGACCATCGTTTTCAGCCTTCACAATCTATGATTCAGAATGTGCATCGATTCCTGTTTGATCGCATCCATGGAACTGAATCTGGGCTTGTAGCCAATTTCAAAAATTTTATCATACTTAGAGCAGTAGATATTTTTTGAGCCTGTAGCGCTATTGTAGCTCAAAGACTCATCAGTCCCGTATTTCAATCCATATTCCGATGCAAAATAATTGAGAATCTCCGTCTTTTCTACCGGCCTCACGCTCATCACATCAAAAGCGGCATTGATCTTCCCCGCGTTGAGACATTTGACTATTATCGAGAAAAGGTCTCCCGGATGCACATAATCGCGAACAATATTTACGTTATTGGTTACGAGCATCTTTCTGTTTACGATGCAATCAAGCACCTCAGCAATAAAATACCCGTCCGTAAGATCGATAAATCTGCTGAAATAGGAAAAAAGCCTCAGATCGATAATCCTCAAGTCTGAAAATGCCCTATGCTTTGCCTCACTATAGAGACGGGCAATGCCGTAATAATCTTCTTTGGCCGCGTGGTTTACACTGATGCTGTTTACGGCGTCTTCTTCTACCGCGGCGGAAAAATCCCTGCCATAAACGGCTCCGCTGCTAAAACTTATATAGAGGGCGTCAGGGCGTTTATTCCGCAGGTATCCGATGGACAAATTGTCGAATTCTTCAGTCAGAGTAAAATATTCGCTGAAATTGCCTCGCAATTTATTCATTGTGCCTGTTCCGACGCAGTTGATCACGGCATCAATGGATGTTTTCATAAAATCGTCATATCCTTCATGGATAACGCAGTCATTATCCGGTGCCTTGCCTATCGAACTAAGGAAACTCAGAATCCTTTCTTGCGACCTCACGTACAAATGCAGACGGAATTCTCCATTCCGAAAGAAGTTGTTGATTATCCCCTTGGCGATGTGAGACGTGGCGCCAAGTATGGCAACTTGAGGTTTTCTCATGATTAGAAAGCCGGCCGCATCAATAAATCATTATCTTTTGATGACCAGGCAATATGTTGCCGGAATTCCGACCGCAAGGAAAAGTTTTTGCGTTATTGCCTTCAGCCATTCCTGGAAGAGCTGGAATACCGCGGCGCCCATTCAAGGCCCGTACAACTTTTTAAGTCTGCCGGCTTCGTCATTCAAGACGTCTTCCGGGAATAATCTGTACTTGATAATGTTGCAGTTGGCGCAAATATCGCAGACATTTTTTATACCATCAAGCATTCTACGGCGGAATCGCAGAAACTCCCTGCCATTCCATATTTCATTTACCGACTGGTTATTGCAATCGCCCATTATTTGCGGGTACTCAAAAGAATAACACGGCACAACTTTACCATCCGGATTGATCTGTAAATGAAAAAAGGGTTGCGGGCAGATTTGCACCTCTGAAACCGGCAATCCAAACTGAGTGACGGCCTTATCTTTTTCTTTCAATATATTTTCAAAGGCAACGCCCGAATGAATGGGCACGGCATTTTCGATTGCGATAGTATCACAAATCTCGCCGAAGAGGTCATAAAACTTCCGTTCGTCTTCTCTGTTATCAAGGGCGCAATCCACGACCTTGATATACATCTGCGTTCTACCCTTGTTGGCATAAAAATATCGCAAATTCCCCATGAAATCCTCAAAATCCATATTTACGCCGGAAACTCTCCGGTATTTGTCTTTCGATGTGCCTTGAAGTGAGACGACCAGTCTTGAAAGTCCCGCCGATACGAGCGAATCTGTCATTTTCGGGGTCAACAGTGACGCGTTCGTCAAAATCTCAACAACGTTCGCCACATCTTTTGTGACCGCGTATTCCACCATCTCCGCGATATTCTTATGGAGGAGCGGCTCTCCAATTCCCACAAAACGCAATACTTTCACCTTCTCCTGAAATGCCGCGATATCATCTATGGACTTTTTGTATAAATCAAGATCCATGATCATCTTGTCGGAGATAAAGTGCCTCTTCTCCCTATCTACAGAAAAGATGCAGTAGCCGCATTTGAAATTGCACGCATAAATTGGGAATATCTGCACCACGAAAGGCGTATCTAACGGAAGCACTTCGGCAAGTCTCGTCCTTTTCCCGCCGGGCGCCTGTCCGCTTATATCTCTTGCTCTCATTATTGAATCCTAGATTAAGTCGGCCGCGGTTATCTGAACGCAGGCCGTTGCAAAAAAGGATCGCGTGGAGTTAACGGATGACTTACATGTACTTCCTGTACATTTCGTGAAATCCGAGCAAATCGTCCGGACAGGTTTCATGCCACTTGAGATAACCCGCATCTTGAGAAGAAAGATCTTTATTATCCGGACTGAACGTGCTCGGAAGAAAACATGCATAAAGAATTGAAATAAAGTGGCTCCGTATATTCCGTTCATAATGAATACATTGGTTTATTGCCATCGGCGTAGCCTCGAAAATGATGTTATTCGTCCCAATTTCGCTTTCAGCCACTTTTTTAATCCTGGTTTCCAGAGTTTCTCTGAATCTGACAACACCCCCGGGGACATGCCATCCTTTCCCGGAATATTGATCATCCCTCCACGACAGGAGAGTGCGGCCCCTGTCATCCCTTATCAACAGATCGACGTTTACCAACGGGGTCATCCTGCTGATATAATAGAAGACGGCGTCCGGCAAGCCCAGTGTTGGATCCTGAACCTGCGCGTCAAGAAATGCTATGGCATCAGCTGTGTTCATGATTATTATGTGGTTTGGAAGAGCCTTTCGTCCTTACTGAACGGCTGCTGTGTCCTGTCTTCATCGGTAAAGACTTCCGCGCATGGAACTGGAAGCGGACGGCCATATATTTTTTTTACCACATATTTATCGATAAACTCCCTATTCTCGGCGATCCAGCAACCGTCGTAATATTCGCCGAAATGTTTGATGCCGAGACCCCTTTGAATGATGTCTTTCAATGGCTCATAAAAGACGTTCCCTATGGACGTGTGTATGTATGGGCACGGCAAAACGTCGCCATACTGGGTCACGGAAAACATCCCTTTGACTGAAATGCAGCCCATATTCAGGCCGTAAGCCGGGGTTAAGTGCGTAAATACCTTGTGCCTTTTCTCAAGTATTTCTTCCATATATTTCATATCGACATTTCTATTGCACAGCGAATCAAAATTGCCTTCCCATGCGCCGACGGGTTTGGCGTAGGTCACAAAAACCCCTATGCCCTTTTTATTGAAGTATTCGAGAAATTCAACGAACTCGTCGGAATATAACCGTTGTTTTGTAACGACCGTCTGAACAAAAATGGCAAGGCCTGCGTTCAAGGCCGCATCGACCGCCTTTATGGCTTTTGCGTGAGACCCCCTGGCTCTTCTGAAAGTATCATGTTCATCCGGATCAAGGCTGTCAATGCTCAGCTGAATCCTGTCAACGCCCACGCTTTTCATGTGTTTCGCCCTCTTTTCATCTAAAAGCCAGCCGTTCGTATCGCAGTTTATATAAAATTTTTGAGGGTCGATAGCCGCCACCAAATCATCGAAATCCTTGAACACCAGGGGCTCTCCGCCCGTTATCGTGGTGCGCGCGAGTCCCAGCTCATCAGCCTGCCGGTAAAGCTCCTTCACATCCGGAATGGTAAAAGACCGCTTATCGCTCTTCCCTTGAAACCTCTTTATCGAGCAATGTTCACACTTGAAGTTGCACGTATAATTGTACTGAAATTGAATAATCGCAATGCTTTCTCCTCTCCTGAACTTTTCGTCAAATCGCAAAACCTTCTCATAAACATGCGGCTTTTCATCTTTGAGTTTATTTCTTCTATTTGATTCTTCCTCTGCTTTCAGCTTTTCAACTCCCATGATAATCGTCCCCTTTCTTTAAATGAGGCCCTGATATAGAGCTGTTGAATTTACGATATTCCAGCGGTTTGTCGGTCTGTGCCGCGACTTCGACCTCGTTGCCGGACAATGGCCTTCCATTGCAATAATCGCACGTTTCGAGATAATCCCTGTGTAAAAGATAATTCCTGACGCTGTCCTTTATTGCGCTAACGCTCGTGCCGCCGGAAAATTCCCGGAGTAAATCGACATAATCGGTTTTATTGTCAGGGACCGCCGACAATCTATTCGCGTTTGCCCCGTAAGGACATCTGAATAGTTTCCCATCGGATAGAGTCGCCATATTCTTGGCGCAGCATATCTTGAATATTTCCCTGTTGCCGTCTATGCCGCGTCCGTGCGGCGTAATCGCCGCGCAATCAAGCCATTCGGTTACGTTAAGTTCGTGATAAGCGACCTTATTTTTCTTCAACACCTCTTTCAATTCAGTTATTTTCTTTGACAGTATGCCGTAATTCGTCATGATAACGATCACTTTGTCATTGTTTAAATATTCGATGTCTTTCTCTTTTGGAACTATGGTTCCGTTCGTATACAGAACAACCCTTTTTGCCTTCGGTTCGTTAGTAAGCCTTTCGACTATTACAGGCCACTCTTTGTTCATAAAGGCGTCTCCGCCGATGACCCTGAAATCCATCACCTCGTCAACGATCGCGCAAAAAACATCTATGGATTTTAATAGCATTTCGGTATCGCAATCCTTAGGCCTCGCATAATACTGCATAAGGTTGGAACAATCCCTGCACTTCATGGAGCAGCGTTCCGTGATAATGATATCGATGCTTCTTAAAAAGAGCTTGCGCCGGTTCAAATAGCCATCGTGGCAGATGATGCAATTTTCAATTGCGAATTTGGTGTAATCTATTGCAGCATCCGCATGACTTTGCGAAATATCCAAATCCTTCAACAGAGGGCCGCCGGCATACCAATTCGAATATCCCATTTCATGAAGACGGTCGACGGCGTCCTTTATAGCGGCAACCGATATTATAAAAATCGCATCCTTATACTTTGCCTTCAAATCGGGGGTGTGTATGACCTCCATATCGCAAAATTTGGACTGAGCCGCTTTTTTGCTGTTGTCACTGAAGCATTCAACCGGAATGCCTTCGTCCTTGCAGATGGATAACAATACCCTTCCAACGACGCCTGCCCCGTTTATAATTACGGGCAAACGTCTTTTTTTGATTTCAGTTATAATCGAACGAGCCTTATGGTTTGCCATATCTCTTACAGGCCTTGTAATAGCCGAGAATCATCAATAGATCTATCAAGCCAAACCTCATCAGCAAAGGCAAAATCCTGCTATTGCCTCTTGACGGCGAATAATACCGCAAGCTCTCACGGAGGATCGGAGCCCTGATGAGATTGTCGATTTCATCGTGAATCGTCTTTTTATTGTTTCCGGCGATCTGCCTGCATGAACGGACCAAGAAAATAATGACGTAATGAACAAGGGCATGCCCTATCTCCTTATTTATGTCGGCCGAATCCATGAGGCTCGCGCTTTCCAAAAAAGCGGTCGTACTTTTCTTGAAGATGCTCATGTCATGCAACAGGCTATTGCTGTTGATGACCGCCATGCTGGCCGAGGCGTTATTGTGCATGGTATACGTATACAGGCACTCATTGACAAAAATGACTCTCCTGGCATATTTCAAATACTTCAGGTTAAATGCAAAATCCTCAAAAAGTCTCATATTCTCATCGGAAAAAATTCTTTTTTCCCTGACGATGGAAGTTTTGTACAGTCTGGCCCAACAATAACTGATCAAATGGTTGCTCGGGTGCCGAAGAAAATGGCGCACATAATCGACCATGTCTGCTCGTGATAATTCTTTGATATCGCCTTCAAATGGCCTGTCGCCGGCGCAGAATGTAACTCTTTGCCTGACGAGTTCCCCCCTAATTTCAAGTTTGTTGAAATTCGACATGACCATGTCTGGACCGTGGTGCCGGTCGTAAATCATGACCAACCTTTCGATTGTGTTGTGCTCGATATAATCGTCAGCGTCGAGAAAATATATAAAATCACCTTTGGCATAGCGTATCCCGGTATTTCTGGCGGCTGCCGGGCCCCCGTTTTTTTGTGAGAAGACCCTTATCCGTTCGTCCGTTATCGCATAACTGTTACAGACGGCTTCGCTGTTATCCGTCGAACCGTCGTTCACAAGAATCATCTCGATCTTTTCATAGCTCTGACTCAGGACGCTCTCTATGGATTTATGGAGAAACTTTTCGGCGTTGAATACCGGCGTAATAATGCTCACCATACCGGCCGAGGTTATATGCCTTTTTTCAATTTCAACCATCGGACTTTTGTTTACGTAAAGAACTTGAAGCGCCGGATCTGACCGCAATCCATCGTTCCGGAGGCATCGGCGTGGATAGAAGGAGAGTGCATAAACAAATCATCATGGCATCATTTAGTCGCGGCTGAGAGGTTTGTCGGCACGAGGCCATGCGTCAATCGGGAACTTCCCGGCGACCGCCATCGTGGAGCCGTTTTTAATGCCTGCTTCCATCAACACGTCTCAGATCAACATCACTATCATTCCCGCAACCATTGCCATGACCCCTACCCATTGCATCTGCGACACATTTGTTTTGAATGTCAGAAAAAGGATGACCTGTGTGATAAGAAATGCCCCGCCCGATGCGATGGCAAGAGCGATGTTCGGATTAACTTCCCTGTACAGTAGCATGAGGAGCCAGATGCTCGAAAACCCGAAGAGATTGCCGCCGAAAAAACCCCATAGCCACCGCGACCGGGCCATGCTTCCCCATTTGAAGAGTATCTGTGCCGCGACCTGCATCGTCCAAAAAACGGCCAGATAAACGCAAAGACGCAGTGTCATGGCTGATTCCGTTGCGCTCTGCTCACCGGATTATCATATTACTGTTGAGCTCTTCTCGGTCCAGAAATGGCCATAGGTCTTCAAGCGGTCTCGATTCCATCGTTCCGTCGGGCCTTGCCATCGAAGAAAGTTTGGGAGAAATCTGAAGATCCGGGTCCACCATCACCTCGCACACGACGGGGCCGTCCGCGTGGAGGACGTCGAGTACCCCCTGCCTCAGGTTCTTTTGATCCGATATTCTTTTTACCTTCAATCCATAGGCGGATGCCACCCTGCATGTATCCGGCAGTGTCAGACCGCTTGAAGGGTCGCAACAGACAAGTCGTCCGTCAAAGAACTTTTTATGGGTATTTCTTATGGCCGCGTAGCCGTTGTTGTTAAGAATAAAAAGCTTTACGGGAATGTTAAGTCTCCTGAGAGTCTCGAGCTCCTGGATGTTATGCTGCAGCCCTCCATCCCCGATGATCCCTACGGTGCGTCTTTTGCTTGCAAGGCAGGCCCCGATCGCCTGCGGAAGTCCGAATCCCATTGAGCCGAGCCCCGGCGAGTTAAGAACCCTCTGGCCTCTCTTCACCTTGAATGCCTGACACGTTATCTCGGCGCAACTCCCTGAGCTCCCGGGGACGATAACGTCATCACCGGATAAGATGTTCGAGAGGGCTTCTATTAGTGCATAGGTATTTACCCGCCTGCCCGGCTTCAGATGATCGTGAAGCACAACCGGATATCTCGCCTTCCACTCCCTGCACCTCGAAATCCAATCTGAACGATCTTTGGGTCTGACGGAATCAAGCCTATCGAGGAGTACGGCCAGAAACATTCCGGCATCCGAGACTACCACGGCGTCGATCGAGGCATCTATCTTCTTGATCTCCGCCTCATCGACGTCCACGATGGCCTTTTTTGCGCCGCGTGCGAAGTTGGCGTAACTGTGACCTGCCTGGGCAAGATCAAGACGGGCGCCGATGGCAAGCATGAAATCGGAATTCTGCAGGACAAAATTAGCGCTTCTCGACGCGATGGAACCGGGCCTTCCGAAATAAAGCTCATCGTCGTCGGACATTATGTCCATCATCCTCCATGTCGTAAGGACCGGGACATCGATGGCTCTGATAAGCCGTATAAATTCCTTTTCGGCATTTGCCAGCCTTATACCTCTGCCGGCAAGGATTACGGGGCGAACCGACCCATTGAGGAGTTCTATGACATCATCTGCCTTACCGGCCAATTTACCGTCTTCGAGGTTTTGCGCCTCTCCGGCTTGATCGAATCCTTTTAGACGCCCTTCTTCTATCATTGCCCCTTGAACGTCAAGCGGTATATCTATCCATACCGGACCGGGGCGTCCGCTCCTCGCGATATGAATCGCCTTCTCAAGATGATAGCGTATGCTTTCAGGTTCGATAACGGTTACGGCGTACTTGGTAATGGGCTTTACAATGGATACGATGTCCACCTCCTGTATCCCCATCTGGCGTATGCCCTTCCCGGCGAGCATATCCTTCCGCTTGACCTGGCCTGACAGGATCATCAGCGGGGTGGAGTCTATCCATGCCGCGGCCACTCCGGTAATCGCGTTCGTACTGCCGGGGCCGGTTGTAACGAGGGCCACTCCGACATCGTTATTATACTGCGCATAGGCCTCGGCGGCGATAACCGCCGCCTGTTCATGGAGAAGTCCCACGAAATCGACCTTCCCGTTCCTGCCGACGGAGTCCACCAGATGCATGCAGCCGCCGCCCGGAAGCATGAATATATGCCTGACGTTAAGACCGAAGACGAAGGAGATTACATAGTCGGACAGCTTTTTCATAAGTTCTTCTCAATCACCGAGGCAATTGTTCAAGGCCGCAAGCATCCCGGCAACCGACCCTCTCGCCCGATTCCACGGCCTTGGCATCAGGAGACACCTTATGCCCATCCCTTCCGCAGCCTCCACATTTTCAATCCTGTCATCCACCATCACGTCTACCTTCCCCACCCACCGGAGAAATGCGGCTTTGTCCCTGTCATATTCAGGCGCGCGCCCCTCTCTCATTGAAGGGGTAAAATGAAAGGTCCTTATCCATTTCCCAAAATGCCTGAAGACCCAGCGTGCCGAAGTCGGGGCCGCTACAAGTGGCACGGCCGTAAGGCAGACGTGACGGTAACTGCTCCCGTATTCCAGAAACCATTCCTCTACTTCCTTGACAGGCCGTTTATCCTCACAGGATGGCGAAAGTCGATATTTGTCCAGGGACTTCAGGTACTCGTCAACGCCGACCCCCAACAACCTGTGGGGTGTGTTTTCGACGAGCTCTTCATAGCGCACGCCGCACCCAGGATGGTCTACGAGCCATTTCTCCTCGAACCATGAACGCATCAGGTCGTTCAACACATCGTCCACATCCCAGACGATGGTCTTCAAAGCGCGTCTCCCGTTTGCCCCATCGTCCTGCGGAACCAGTCCGACCAAAAAATCATTTCAGTCTTCCTGTTCCTGTTGTTGGCGATACTTTCATCCTCATATAGTGAATCATCTTTGTAATGAGTGGTCGATATCTCTTCGAAGATGGTTCCGTTCTCCGAAGAGAAACTGTGGTTCACACCTCTCTCTACGATGATCAAATCCCCGGCCTTGCCGTCCCTCTCAACACCGTTCAGATTTATCCTGATATCCCCGTACAGGACATGAAATGTCTCTTCCTTCTTCCTGTGATGATGCGCCGGGTGCTTCTGTCCGGGCAGCATTATAATGAGCTTCTTGCAGTATTCCCTGTTTATGCAATTTATTATAGCCGCCCCCCATTTTTCAAAGCCTTCAATTCCGTAATGATGGGATAGCTCGAAGTGCAGTCTCTTCGGCAGGCTTACCTTGCTCTCGGATATTATCTGTCTGACGTTTCCCATTATCTGCATGACCCTTTTACGAAGGTCCTTAGCGCCAAGCCCGTTCCGCAGCAGGGGTTCGTTCGGCTTGAAGCTCCTTTCTGCCGTAAACTCCATGTACTTCGACATATCGTCGGACAGGAGCTGGTTTTCAAGATTGGGGATGGCGAGGAAGGTGTTGGCATGGTCTATCCTCTCCCCCTTCTTGATATGATGCCTGGCGAAAACGCCCCTTTTCAACGCCAGCAGGCCCGAGGTCTCATTTGCCGTGAATTCCCGCCGGCTGTTCCTCGTTGTGCACATCTCGGCCGCTTCCTCGGCCGATTGCAGCCATCGCCGGATCTGTTCCGGTGTCGATGAATAAGCGTTAAGATCGTGATTTCCCGCCCTGACTCCCACGTGACGCTCAAATACCGACGCTCCCTTGCCTACCGCAATCTTGATAGAGTCAAAGTTGTCCGGCTCCTCATGAGTGGAAAACCCTATTGGCACTTCCGGATATCTTTGCCTCAGCGTGTCTATCTGATTCAACTCCAGATTACCCCTGGCGGTCGGATATTCACCGACACAGTGCATAAGGCAGAATCGTTTATTTCTATTTTCAAGGAATGTGACCACATTATCGATGCTATCCAGAGACGCGCCGGCCGTAGAGGCGATAATAGGCATGTCAGTCCTGGCTATCCTCTCCAACAGGGGCCAGTCAGTGAACGAGCAACTGGCGATCTTGATTACGTCGAAACCATGCTTCTCCACGAGGTCAACGGATCGCTCGTCAAATGGCGTGCATATAGACAAAAATCCTGCCATCCGTATCTCATCCTTCAGCATCTTAAGCTCATCCTCGTTGAGGCGGGTCTCCGAAAAACGTTTGACGTACTTAACATCCTTTCTTCCCTTAAAATCCGGGTGTATGAATGTATCGAGGTCCCTGTACTGCAGCTTGAGGCCGAAACTGAAATTGTCAAACCCCTTGCACGCCTCCTTCATCTCACCGATGATTCGCAGCCCGTGCTCCACGCTTCCCATGTGGTTGTTGGCCATTTCGAGAATGAACAAATTGGAAAATAGATCTCTTTTGTGCATGTTTTTCTCCCCCTGGTCTCAAACCCATGCCTTTTGTCTTCCAACGAAGTCCTTTATGGTTTGCACTATGAATCCTGTCATCTCGCCCGTCATCCCTGGATAGACCCCTATCCAGAAAGCGTCACGCATAATCCTGTCGGTATTATCGAGCCTTCCAGATATCCTGTAATCCACGCCCTCTCTCATTTCTGCGAAGCATGGCTGCCGCACAAGGTTACCTGCGAAAAGCATTCTTGTCTGTATCCCTTTTGATTCGAGATGCCTGACGATATCGTCCCTTGTGAACCCGGCGCCCTCTTTTACCGTCAATATGAATCCAAACCACGATGGTTCGGAATGCTTCGTTGCCTCCGGCAGGATGAACTTGTCAGCGAGTTCCGCCAACCTGTCCCTGAATATCTTCCAGTTCAGTTTTCTTGCTTCGATCAGGCCGGGCAGTTTTTCGAGCTGGGCGCAACCGACGGCAGCCTGCATCTCCGTGGGCTTCAGGTTGTATCCGAAATGTGAATAGACATACTTGTGATCGTAGCCATAAGGCAGCCCCCCGAATTTCTGAGTGAAACGATTTCCACAGGTATTGTCACGGCCCGACGGGCACCAACAGTCGCGGCCCCAGTCCCTGAAAGATTCGACGAGCCTGTTCAAAACGCCATCGTTAGTATAAACGGCCCCGCCCTCCCCCATGGTAATATGGTGCGGCGGATAGAAACTCGATGTTCCGAGGTGGCCGATTGTCCCGGTATATCGCGGCTCGCCGTCGAGATGGCATATTGATCCCAGGGAGTCGCAGTTATCTTCAATAAGCCAGAGGCTGTGCCGGTCGCAGAATTCCTTTACTGTTTTCAGATCAAAAGGATTCCCCAGCGTATGAGCAAGCATTAACGCCTTTGTCTTTTCTGAAAGCGCGTGTTCCAGCTGTCCGCAATCGACATTGTAGGATGGCAGCTCAACATCGACGATGACTGGCACGGCGCCGAACTGAATAATGGGAGCGACTGTGGTTGGGAATCCGGCTGCCACCGTGATTATCTCATCTCCTCGCCTTATCCTTCTTTCGCCGAGCGCCGGGGATGTCAATGCCATGAACGCGAGGAGGTTGGCGGATGAGCCGGAGTTGGCAAGGGAACAATGTCTTACGCCGAGGAAGCCGGCAAGCCCTTTCTCGAACCTTTCGGCGTAGCGGCCGGAGGTCAACCAGAATTCAAGGGAAGAGTCCACAAGGTTTACAAGCTCCGCCTGGTCATAGATCCTCCCGGCATACGGGATCTTCGTTTTGCCCGGCACAAAAGGCCTTTTCATCCCGTGCACAAGGTCATAATACTGACCGACCTTTTTAAGAATTTCTTTCTTCAGCGCCTCTCCAGCCATTCCGGCCTTTCCCGGTACGAGGTCCATGCCAAACCAGCCTTCCTTGCCTTTGCGCTATAAGCGGCTATCTGTGAAAGAGTGTGGCCCTTTGCATCAAAGGCTTTATTCTTATAGAACTCCCGGTACCACTCGATAGTCGATCTGATGGTTTCTTCCAGACCGTAAACCTGATGCCAGCCTAAAACCACGCCTGCCTTGGTGCTGTCCAATCTTAAACAATCCGCTTCATGGAATTTGGTTAGCTCGTTCCCCGCCTCTATCGTCACCCCCCCTCCTCCCCAAAAGCCTATTATGCTTTCCACGAGTTCTCTGACGGTAACGGACTTCGCCCCGTTTGGCCCAAAGTTCCAGCCGTAATCAAACGCCGTCGAATTCTGAAACAACAAAGCGCCGAGCCAGAGATAGCCTGACAGCGGTTCAAGCACGTACTGCCAGGGACGGACGGCCTTCGGATTTCGCAGCCTCACGGCCTCGCCCCCGGCAAGCGCACGTACGCAATCGGGCACAATCCTGTCATCCGCCCAATCCCCGCCTCCTATGACATTGCCGGCCCGAACGGACACGAGGCTTACGCGATGGTCGTCGTATCTATTCGGATTGAAGAAAGATCTTCTGAAAGCCGAAGCCACCAACTCGGCGCATCCTTTGCTGGCGCTATACGGGTCATAGCCGCCCATAGGGTCCGATTCACGGTAGGCATAAATAGACCCCCTGTTGTCGTAGCATTTGTCGCTGGTGACATTGACGCACACCCGGACGCTGTCCGTGTGCCTTACCGCATTCAGAATGTTCACCGTACCCATAACGTTAACTTCATACGTGGCGCGCGGATCCTGATAAGAACGACCGACCAGCGGCTGAGCGGCCATGTGGAATACCATGTCCGGCTTGCATGAACGCATAACGGAGACGAGATTATCGTAATCGCGTATATCGCCGATGATGTGAGTGATGCCGTCTGAAACATCCACGGTATCGAAAAGGTTCGGCTGTGTCTGCGGTTCGAGGGAATATCCTACGATTCTTGCGCCGAGGCTTTTAAGCCAGACGGTCATCCAGGAACCTTTGAAGCCCGTGTGTCCGGTTAGGAAAACGGTTTTATCTTTATATACGTAATTAAACATGAAACTCTAAGATCACCAGATCTTCCATGGCGCATTGCCGGAATTCCAGAACTCTTCCAGAAGATTCTTATCGCGTATAGTGTCCATCGGCTGCCAGAAACCGCCATGTTTGTAGGAGACCAGCTGGCCGTCCCTCGCAAGATTTTCCAACGGCTCTTTTTCAAGCACAGTTGCGTCGCCGGCGATGTAGTTGAAGATATCCGGCTGCATGACGAAGAACCCGGCGTTTACCCAGGAGCCGTCGCCCCGCGGCTTTTCCTGAAAGCTGCGAACAAAGTTGTTTTCGGAAAGATTAAGCGCGCCGAACCTGCCGCTCGGTTGGGTAGAAGTTACGGTGGCGAGTTTTCCATGAGACCTGTGGTAATCAAGCAACCGATCGATATTTATATCCGCGACCCCGTCTCCGTACGTCAACATAAAAGGCTCATTACCCACATAAGACCGAATCCTTTTTACCCGGCCGCCGGTCATGGTATTTGTGCCGGTCGCGACGAGCGTCACGTTCCAGGGCTCGGCTGAATGATTATGGATTATTCTTTTATCGTGATTCCTGAAATCAAATGTAATGTCCGACTCATGCAAGAAATAATTGGCGAAATATTCCTTTATGCCGTAACCTTTGTAACCCAGGCAAATTATAAAATCATTGAAGCCATAGCAAGAGTAGATCTTCATGATGTGCCAGAGAATTGGGCGGTCGCCTATCTCAACCAGCGGTTTGGGCTTGAGGTAGGATTCCTCGCTTATCCTCGTTCCGTAACCACCCGCGAGTATGACAACCTTCATTTTTTCTCCAATCGCCATTTTTTGGGTAAAGCTCCGCACTCTCAGTCACACCTGATTTTTTCAGATGCGGCTGTGAACGCATTTCTTCATATGCCGCCGGCCTTTAAGCTGTCACGCGCCCGCGTAAAGCATTAATACTCAATTAATCCGATTGTGAATGGCCAGGGCTACCCCCTGTCTTCTCCTGCCCCTGCGCCTCTTTGCTTCAGTTCCCCTGGCCTCATCCTTCAGACCTGTTCGACATCCGATGCATTTATTCTCAGAGCCGCCCCCTGCCGTATCAAATCCACGTTTACAACGAGCATGTGTTGGCCGAGTCTTTCAACGAGGGTTCCCTCAATCCCTGCGAGAGGCCCCCTGTTTATTCTAACCCTGCGGCCTCCCCTCAGATAGGGATACGGGTCTATCTGCTCCTTGCTTTCAACAAGCCTTTTAAGAGCCATTATCCGTTCATCCGGCACTGTCTCATGAGCGCTTTCCGAGAGGCCAAGGAACCTGACAACGCCGGTCGCTTTCAAAACCGTGAGCCTCTTGAAAGGATCATCGTCTATATGGACAAAAAGATAGCCGGAGAAGAGCGGAAAGGTTACCAGTTTTCTTCTATCCTTCCATCTGCTCACCCTTTCGACAATGGGAAGGAAGTTCTCGACACCGGCGTCCGTCAACCTCTCCGCCACCTTGAACTCATGCCTCGATCTGACGTATATCACATACCAACAGGGATCGGATTTCACTTTTAAACTCCAAGAGAGATTTAAACTTGATGCTTCCATTTAGCGTCACTGACAGTCATCGTGGATCATTTACGACGCCGGCTTTCATGCCGGCCTGCGCATTGCCGCTTCCGGCGCCTGCCGTCGATTCAAAAATTGCCGGCGTCTTCTCGGTTTTTTTTCTTGATAGAAAATGCGTCAACATATCCCTGCCGGCCATTCGCTCTATTTCACCGAACCCCTGTTTTAAAAATTTAACAAGCTCCTTTGGATGATGAGCATCCGTGCCGAGGCAATCGTATAATCCGCATTCGAGGAAATTAGCTGCGCGCCTGCGGACTTTATCTCCATAAATCCCGGCAAAGCTCCCTATATTCCCCTGGAACATGCATCCCATCCTGCGGAGAGAAACCGGCAACGTATCGGCGATATCGCAGTTCTCAAGGTCCGATTTAGATAACCTGTTCGCGGATTTATCTCTATGGCCCAAGGCTTCGAGGAACCTCTTGAATCTCCCCGGCTTCATCTTGAAGTCAATTTCCATGGCTTCATGCCGTTCAGGATGGGCGATCATCGGTTTTAGTTTCCTGCCTGCTATGAGTCGATAAAGCATCCCCTTGATAACATCGCCCTGTATCCGCATCGGCGACTCAACCAGAATGACATTATCGAAGACCGTCAATGGGTCCCGTAATAAATCCGTAAGATATTCGTCAAGATAATATTCAGCGCCTCCGTGGATTCTTAATCCGATGCCGCTTCTATAAAAGACCTCCTCCAGATCATTGACCGACTTCCTAACCCGATCCGGGTGGTTGTCGTAAGAACCTTTCAACACGTGAGGCGTGCAATAAACTTCCGTAAAGCCGTATTCCGTCAGAATATGCGCAATTTCAATCGACTCGGAGAGTTCATTCGCGCCGTCATCGAGACCCGGAAGGATATGACAATGATGGTCGGCGAAGTCCGGAGATGACGTAAGTTCAGTCAATTTTTCACCATTCTTTTAAACCTTATTGACGTCTACACAAACATTTAAATAAACCGGCCTGAATCTACCCCGGCAATTCGGGCGCCGGCTGTTTACTTCGCCCCTTTGCCTAACAATACGACCTGAACTGTCTTGAGAATGATATAGATATCGAGGAACAAACTTGAATTCTTGATATAGAAAAGGTCGTATTGAATCTTCTCCCTTGCGTCTTCCAACGTCTTTCCATGCGGGTAATTTACCTGCGCCCAGCCTGTGATGCCAGGTTTTACACAGTGTCTGATGGAAAAATATGGAATGTATCTCTCGAACTCGTTTACCTCGTCCTCGATAAGCGCTCTTGGCCCGATAAAGCTCATCTCTCCTTTCAGGACATTCCACATCTGTGGTATCTCGTCAATCCTGAAAGTTCTTATTATTCTGCCAATCCTGGTTATCCTCGGGTCGCATTCGCTTCCCGCCAATGCTCTTTCGTCTTCCCTGCCGCATTCCATGGAGCGGAACTTAAAAAGATAAAAAGGCATTCCTTTAAGCCCCACCCTTTTCTGCCTGTAGAAAACAGGCCCTCTGGATTCAAGCTTGATCAATATCGCGGCAAGCGCGCCGACGGGCAGCGTTACGACAAGCCCTGTCATCGACAGTGCGAAATCAAGAACCCTTTTTATCCTCAGGTTGTAAAAATTCTTCCTGACGCCCGCAATCTGAGTCGAGACAAACCAAAAGTCGTTCAAATGCTCTACCGGAATCTTGCCGAACAATTCTTCATAGAATGATGCGGCATTGTACACCTCCATGCCGTTCATCTTAATTTCGCGGGAGATCGGAA
>JAKAIQ010000175.1 GCA_021825035.1 Deltaproteobacteria bacterium
CTCTGTCTGAACACGCTTCTCAAAGTGATGGACGCATCGGTAAATAATCTTGTAAGCCAGGTGGAGAACAATTACAAAAAGGCCCTTGTCGTCGAGGGGGCCGGGAACAGGGTCGCTTCTATTGGAGGCGGCGGTTCCGCTGCCGAAAGGACAGACAGATAGGCATGCCATTTAGCGCGCTTAATATGAATATCTCCTCACTGTGGCCCGAGGTCATCCTTACTGCCATCGCGCTTACAATCCTCGTTCTCGACTTCTTTGTCGGCAAGGAGAATAAGAGCATCCTCGGCTATCTGAGCGTTCTCGGCCTTATCGCGCTTATACCGGTATCAATCGTAACGGTTGATACAAACGTATCTTTTGGAGGCATGATCAAGGCGGATGGCTTTGCGGCTTTCTTTAACGTCGTTTTCCTCGTCTCCGCGGCCTTTACAATACTTATCTCACTGGACTATACGAAAAAAATGAATATCCAGAGGGGCGAGTACTATTATCTTACGCTTTTCGCCACCCTCGGAATGATGATAATGGCCTCTGCCAACGACTTCGTCAATCTTTACGTAGGCCTTGAGACGATGGCCGTCTCATTTTATGTCCTTGTGGCGATAAGGGCCGATAACAGGAAATCCGTTGAAGGTGCGCTCAAGTATTTTGTCCTCGGCGCTCTCTCATCCGGCATACTTCTTTACGGCATATCATTCGCTTACGGCTTTACCGGAACGACGAGCCTGTCCGGCATCGCGTCCATTGGCTCTAAATTTTCATCGGAAAACCCGTATCTGCTTCTCGCTCTGGCGCTTATTATAGTGGGCTTCAGCTTCAAGATAGCCGCCTTTCCGTTTCACGTCTGGTCTCCCGACGCTTACGAGGGCGCACCGGTGCCGGTGGCCGCTTTCCTTTCCGTCGGCTCGAAGGCTGCGGCTTTTGCCGTCTTCCTGAGAGTATTTGTGGCTGCGTTTCCGGCTTTCCGGGGCCACTGGATCGGCCTGCTCTGGATGCTTTCCGCCTCGACCATGTTCTTCGGAAGCGTGGTCGCCATCTCCCAGAGGAATATCGTGAGAATGCTCGCGTACAGCAGTATTGCTCATGCCGGAATAATGCTCATGGGACTCCTCGTATACAGCGACGTGGGGAGCGCCGGGATACTCTATTATCTCGCCGTTTATGCGTTTATGAACATGGGAGCCTTCGCTGTTGTTGCCATGTCCGTGCGCAACGACGGAAAAGGCGCGGATATCGCCGATTACAGGGGCCTCGCCTACAAGCGTCCGTTGACGGCTTTTTTATTTGCCCTTTTTCTTCTATCGCTGGCCGGCATACCGCCCACCGGCGGGTTTACGGCCAAGTTCTTCATTCTCGCGGCTGCGGTAAAATCCAGCTATTACTATCTTGCCGCCATAGGGGTGCTAAGCACCGTCATAGCGCTATTCTTCTATGCCAGGGTCATATTTCATATGTACATGAGAGAACCTGTTGAGGCCGAAGAGCCTCCGGCCATAGGCGCCGCGTACGGCATTGTCCTTTTCCTGTCCGCCGCCGGCACCGTCGTAATGGGGGTTTATCCTGCGCCTTTTATGGATATGGCCCTTAAAGTCATCAAGCCCTTTTTCATGTAAGGAGAAGCGGTATGGCCCACGAAAATACGTCATCAACCCCTCAGAAGAGCGAAGAGACCAAAAGGTTTTGGTGGAATCTGCCATTCGACCCTACGACGAATTTTTCCCTCCTCGGTTACATCCTGGGCGGCCTTCACTGGGAAGGCAATGAAGGCAAAAGGATAGACTTGACTCTAAATGAAAAGCTCTGAGCGCCATGCCCTGAATGAACGATCGAACGCGCGGATCAGGCGCGACTATGCATAAAAGTGACTTGAAAAGCTCTGAAACCCTTCTATCGCCCGCCAAGGTAAATCTCGTTTTAAGGGTGCTCGGAAAGATGCCTGACGGATACCATGAAATATATTCCGTCATGCAGCCGATCTCCCTTTACGATGAAATTACGATTGACGTGAGGGATGGGGAAGGCGTGCGCGTCGTCTCCGATAGCCCGTCGATCCCGTCGGACAGCTCCAATCTCGCGGGACGGGCTGCCATAGCCTTTCTCAAACGCATCGGCTGTAAAAAAGCGATAGATATTTCTATAAAAAAAAATATCCCGGTTGCAGCCGGACTCGGCGGCGGAAGCTCAAACGCGGCTACGGTACTGATGGCGCTGAATGGCCTGCTTGGTACCGGCCTTGGCGATAGTGCCCTTATGGAGCTTGCCAGGCCACTCGGATCCGACGTCCCCTTTTTCATACTGCGGGGCGCGGCGGTTGCGACCGGAAGAGGCGAGTTGCTTGAGCGCGCGGCCATGCCAAACTTCGACTATGTGCTTATAAACCCGGGGTTCCAGGTTTCGACCGCCTGGGTTTACGGCAATTTGGACTTGACAAAAAGGTCGGAAAATAATAGACTTTTAAATTCCGTAGAGGTCGTTGCCTCCACAGAAGGACTCAAACAGTTTCTAATTAACGACCTCGAAGCCGTTACTATTCGTAAATACCCTGAGGTTCTGCGGCTTAAGGAAGTTCTCCTTGATAACGGCGCTGTTGCTGCGCTCATGTCCGGCAGCGGCCCAACTGTTTTCGGCGTATTTTCAGATAGCCAAAGGGCGGATGAAGCGCGGGATATCTTAAGAGGCAAACTGGATAAGAATGTACGCGTGCTAAGGGCGCATGGACTTTAGAAAGAAGGCGAGAAAGGCAAATTCGTGACAATAGCTTTTTATCAGGCGACTGTCCGCGATAGCCGGCGTTTTGTTTTGAGTTGACGGAATGGAATAATGCCTCTGCCGCTAAGATGGGGCGTCGCCAAGCGGTAAGGCACGGGGTTTTGATCCCCGCATCCGGAGGTTCGAATCCTCCCGCCCCAACCATTAAATAAGGGTATCTCGTGAGCCCGGCGATGCCGGGACACAACCCGATCAGGACGACGGATGGAAAAGATAAAGATCTTTGCCGGAAACTCCAACAGACCGCTCGCCATCGAGATATGTTCCACTCTCGGAATTACGCTCGGAAGATCCGAGGTCAAGAGCTTCAGCGATGGCGAGGTGTATGTCGACATAAAGGAGAGTGTAAGGGGGGTGGAGGTGTACGTTGTGCAATCTACATGCACCCCGTGCAATGACAACCTTATGGAGCTCCTCATAATGCTCGACGCCTTCAAAAGGGCGTCGGCCAGTTCAGTGACGGCCGTAATTCCATATTATGGATACGCCAGGCAGGACAGAAAAGTCGCGCCGCGGACCCCGATTTCGGCGAAGCTCGTGGCCGATCTCATAACGGCCGCCGGAGCCAACAGGGTCGTCTGCGTTGACCTGCACGCCGGACAGATACAGGGCTTTTTCAATATACCGGTCGACCACCTTTACGCCACGCCTGTGCTTCTTAATTACATAAAGGAAAACCTTCAAGACGACGTCGTCATCGTGTCCCCGGACGCCGGCGGGGTGGAAAGGGCCAGGGCCTTCGCCAAAAGACTAGAGGTTGGTCTTGCCATTGTTGACAAAAGGCGTCCTGCCCCGAATGTCTCGGAGGTGATGAACGTGATCGGAGATGTCGAAGACAAGACCGCGATACTGCTCGACGACATGATAGACACCGCCGGCACTATGACGCAGGCGGCTGATGCGCTCAGGAAGAGGGGGGCGAAGCAGGTCTACGCCTGCTGCACGCACGCCGTCCTTTCCGGACCGGCGATGGAGAGGATCGAGAAATCCCCGATAAAGAAACTTGTCGTTACGAACACCATACCTGAAAGGGAGAATGCCAAGTCGGACAGGATAAAAAGGCTTTCTGTAGGCCCTCTGCTTGGAGAGGCCATAAAAAGGATACATTGCGGCGACTCGGTAAGCTCGCTTTTTGTATAAAATTTGAAAAACGAGCCGGTTTTTTCCTAAAAGGCTTGTATTGAACAATCGAAACACCGGAGGAAAGACAAGATGGAACAGATAAATTTATCGGCAAAGATAAGGGAAAAGACCGGGAAGGGGCCGGCGCGGAGGCTTCGCGTCTCCGGGCGCGTACCGGCCATCCTTTACGGAGCCAGCGTCAAAGATTCGATAATCCTGACTCTTGATAATAAGGAGCTTGAAAAGGCGCTCCATACCGCCGCCGGCGGTAACGTTCTCGTGAGCCTCAATCTCGAAGGCGATAAACGGAGAATGGTGATGTTCAAGGAGGTTATGCGCCATCCCCTGACGAGTTTCATTGAGCATGTTGATCTTTTTGAAGTGCTCATGGATCACAAGGTTACGGTCGAAGTGCCTGTTCATGTCGTAGGAAAGGCGCAGGGGGCCGCTCTCGGCGGCATATTGCAGCAGGAGGCGAGAAAAGTGAAGGTGGAGTGCCTGCCTTCCAATATCCCCGCCAGCCTCGATGTCGATGTGACGGCTCTCGGGATCGGCCAGTCGCTTCACGTAAGGGACATCGAGCTCACGGAAGGCGTGAGAGTTCTTGCGGACGCTGACATGACCGTAGTTTCCATAGTCGCTCCGACCGCCGAGGCTGCTCCAAAGACGGCCGAAGAGGTGCAGGCAGAACTCGCCAAGAGCTTTGAGGAAAAGGGAGAAGAGAAGAAGGAAGAATGACGGTATTCGCCATGCCCTGTCGGGGCGGATGCGTTTTATAAATTGCTTTAACAAGTCCGTATTGAATTCTA
>JAKAIQ010000176.1 GCA_021825035.1 Deltaproteobacteria bacterium
GTCCTCGCCGCTGTCTCAACGCCTTCAACGGTAAGCCCGATTTTCGCGCGGAGCTCATCCTGCGTCCCGTGCTCGATGAACTCGTCAGGCACCCCTACTCTCTTGACCGGGCACTTTACGGCCCTGCTCTCGAAGAGTTCAAGTACGGCGCTCCCGAACCCGCCCTGAAGGGCGTTCTCCTCAACCGTGACAATCCCTCTGGTCGAGGCAGCGACGTTTAGTATGCATTCCTCGTCGAGTGGTTTTACAAACCTGCAGTTGACAAGCCCGGCCCTTATCCCGTCGTTCCTGAGCCTCTCAACAGCCTGTTCGGCAAGGTTGAACACCGTTCCGATAGAAAGAATCGTGATGTCGGAGCCCTTGCTGATCACTTCGGCCTTACCGACGGGTATCTCTTTTAAGGCTTCGGACATTTCAACCCCTGCGCAAGTGCCCCTCGGATATCTTAACGCTGTGGGTCTTCCGTATCTCGTGGCCGAATACAGAAGGTGTCTTAGTTCTTCTTCGTCCTTTGGCGCTGCGACGATCATGTTCGGAATATGCCTTAAATATGAAAGGTCGAAAAGCCCGTGATGTGTGGCCCCATCCTGTCCTACTATTCCCGCACGGTCTATGGCTATTACAACCGGCAGGTTATGGAGCGCCACGTCATGGAAGACCTCATCATAAGCCCTTTGTAAAAAAGTGGAATATATCGCAGTTACCGGTACAAACCCTTCCATGGCGAGCCCGGCAGCGAACGTAAGGGCGTGCTGCTCGGCGATGCCGACGTCAAAGAACCGCTCCGGGAATCTTTCGGCGAACGTCGAAAGCCCGGTGCCTTCCGGCATCGCCGCCGTTATGGCCACGACCCTCTCATCCATCTCGGCTATCTCGTTCAGAGCGGAGCTGAAGACATTCGTATAAGTCGTTTTTGGTTTCTTTTTTGGAAGGCCGGTCTTTATATCGAAGGGCCCTACGCCATGAAACAAAGCCGGGTCTTTCTCCGCCGGCTCGTAACCCTTGCCCTTCTTCGTAACGGCGTGAACAAGGACCGGACCTTTAAGATCCTTTACGTTACCGAGGGTGGCGAGAAGGGCTTCAACATCATGGCCGTCAATAGGACCTATATAGTTGAAACCAAGTCCCTCAAAAAGCATCCCAGGGGTTAAAAGAGTTATCAGCGAATCCTCGGCCCTTTTCGCTATCCACACAAGCCTGTCGCCTATGCGTGGTATTGACTTTATGAAGTTCTCCACTTCTTTCTTGAGCCTTGTGGCGAAACGTCCGGTAAGCTTCTGGCTTAAGAAGGTCGAAAGCGCCCCGACGTTTTTAGAAATGCTCATCTCGTTGTCGTTCAAGACGACTATGATGTCTTTTTTCAGATGGCCGGCCTGATTGAGGCCCTCGAAGGCAAGCCCGGCCGTAAGGGAACCATCTCCTATGACGGCGATGACCTTGAAGTCCTTTCCGGCCAGGTCTCTCGCGGTGGCCATGCCGAGGGCCGCTGAGATGGAAGTCGACGAATGGCCAACGCCAAAGGCATCGAATTCGCTTTCCGACGGTTTGGGGAAGCCGCTTATACCCCCATACTGCCTTAATGTCTTGAACGCCTTCTTTCTTCCGGTAAGTATCTTGTGGGCGTATGCCTGATGGCCCACGTCCCAGATGATCTTATCATTCGGGGCGTTATAGACGTAATGAAGCGCTATGGCAATTTCGACCGCGCCGAGACTTGAAGCAAGATGTCCGCCAACCTCGGAGACGGCGTCAATTATGAAACTCCTTATCTCGGACGCGAGGGCGGGGAGCCTGCCTGCGTCAAGCCTTTTAAGGTCAGCCGGAAACTATATATTTTCTAGCAATCTTTCCATCTTTGGCGTTATTTTTTTCTAGATACTATATACCGAGCTATTTCCCTCAGAGGGTCGGCCTTTCCATCGAAGCCATCAATGGACTGTATCGCCATCTCTGAAAGCTCCACGGCCCTTTTTTTCGATTCAACTATGCCGATAAGCGCCGGATAGGTCGCCTTGCCCTTTTTCTCGTCAACGCCCGGCATCTTGCCAAGTTCCTCGGCCGTCCCTTCCACGTCGAGTATGTCATCGGCCACCTGAAAGGCAAGCCCGACGGCCTCCCCATAGCGCGTGAGCTTCCCAAGGTCTTTCTCCGAGGCTCCGCCGATGATAGCTCCGCACCTTATCGCGGCGCGAATAAGTTCACCGGTCTTGTGTATATGAATATATTCGAGAACCGGAAAAGGTATGTCCCTGCCTTCGGATTCGATATCTATAACCTGCCCCCCTATCATTCCGGTCGAACCGGCTGCGCGCGCGACTTCAAGCACGGTCTTTAACACAACTTCTTTGTTCTTCGTCTCTGACCGGCAGATCATCTCGAACGCCAGCGTAAGAAGGGCGTCTCCGGCAAGTATTGCCGCAGCCTCCCCGAAGACCCTGTGGCACGTCGGCCTTCCCCTCCTCAGGTCATCGTTGTCTATCGCGGGCAGATCGTCATGGATGAGCGAATAGGTATGTATGCACTCAAAAGCGCAGGCGGTATTCAGCGCGTCATCCGCCTCGCCTCCGACGGCCTGCGCGGCGGCCAAAACAAGCACAGGGCGAAGCCGTTTACCGCCGGCAAAAAGACTGTAACGCATAGCCTTGTGGAGGGTCTGCGGATATTCATCTTCCTTTGCAAGAAGTTTTTCAAGCCCCCTGTTTACAAGCTCCGTTTTCTTGGCTATGTAATCTTCCAGGTTCAACAAAGGCCTCTAATTTAACGCTGAAGGCAGCGGAATTATTGAAACGTTTGCGGATAACATCATGAATAAGAGAACAAAACCGGCATATCAGCATTACACGCCGCGGGGTGCGCACGCCTTGTTTTAAAAAGCCACGACATCATAGAACCGACATCCTGTCTATCGAGTCAATGACGCTATACTTTAAAATGATAACAAAATAACCGAAAAAATACAAGAATACCGGAAAGTGTATAACCGGATTATAATACAGAAATGAGCAACAAAAAAAAGATAATTCTGAGCCCTCGGCTAAATCAAGTTTTGGAAAACGGAATTCTATCAGATAAATGTATGCAAATCGATGTATGGAAAAACTGCCTATTATGCACAGGCTCCGGCGCTCGGAAAGGTGGTTTATTACAGCGCCTATTTATTCACCGGCATGCTACACTCAACAGACGCTTCCAGCATTAGAAAGAAACGACCGCCCTGATGTGAAATATGAGCGTTAATCGGGTCCGTAGCCATTTAAAACAAAAACCCCCTTTTTCTTCTCAGCAAAAGGGGGTTAAGGTCTGACTGCGTCGCTCGATTATAACCTTATCTGACTAAAATACCCTGAGGTATTCTTAGAACTCAAACTGAGAGTTTAACGACGTTGGAAGCCTGAGGCCCTTTCGGCCCCTGGGTGATCTCGAATTCTACCTCCTCACCTTCTTTAAGGGTCTTGAATCCTTCGCCGGTAATCGCGGTATAATGTACGAATACATCTTCACCAGATTCCTGCTGAATAAATCCGAAACCCTTTGTGTCATTAAACCATTTCACCTTACCTTTTGCCATTACTGAGCCTCCTTTTTTTGGAACTCTCTTGCAGCATTAAAAAAGCCGAGGAAGGTCAACTGAGTCCTCCGCAGCCGATTAGCAACTAAAACACTGCAAATAGCCCCCTATAAATTTAGCGTAATCCTACCAAGTTAAATAAAGTGTGTCAAGCTTTTTCTATCGGCTGATTTAATTTTTACTTTTTCCAAGTCAATACTCCATAAAGCATTTTTACCGCATTTTTGCCACACCCGACACAACCGCGACCGGACTTTACTTCATCATCTCCGAAAGTTTGACGACTTCTATCCCGGAATCGTTCAGTGTCGGGACGGATTCTTTTAAAGCTTCTATCGTCTCCGAGTACGGATGTCCGATAGCTATCGCCTTTCCTTTTTTTCTTGCGATCTTTATGAGCTCCAGAATCTGCCCCTTTATGTACTTTCCGTCTCTGGTATTATCAAGGAACACATTCCTGTCGGCATTCCTTACCCCTATCTCCCTTGCAATCTTTCCGCCAACCGACTTCGGCGTCGTCCGGCTGTCGAGGAAGAACAGATCTTTCTTTTTCACGACAAGAAGGACGGTTCTCATCAAAGCCGCATTTTCAGTGAATTTGGATCCCATGTGATTATTGACGCCTATCGCGTGAGGCACTGTCCTGAAATCATCTTCCATCGTCTTGCGAATATCCTGCTGAGTCATTCCTGTAAAAAGAGCGCCTTTTCCGGGGTTGTTATTCTTGAGATCCTTGGGCTCCATTGGAATGTGCAACAAGACCTCGAGACCTCGATTGCTCGCCCTTTCCGCCGTCTCCCTCGAATATCTGAGATTAGGTATGACCGCAACAGTTATGGGCTCGTGTAATTGGAGCAACTCGTTAAGCTTTTTAATATCCTGGCCCATGTCATCTATGACTATGGCCACCTTCGGATATTCTCCGCGTGGCTTAGCCATGACAGGGGCTTGTTTTACGGCTTCTGGGATTGATTTAGGCCCCGGCTGGAGCATGGCCGGCTTCTCAACCACTTTTACAGGCGCCGAAGTTTTCCAGAACTCGCCGTATCTGAAAACTATGACGATAAAAGCGGCTCCAATCAG
>JAKAIQ010000177.1 GCA_021825035.1 Deltaproteobacteria bacterium
AAGCGGTTCGGCCCCGCTCACGAGTATGTCGTTTACGCTCATCGCGACCAGGTCAACGCCAACGGTATCGTGCCTGTCCGCCATGAAAGCCACCATTAGCTTGGTTCCAACGCCGTCTGTAGAGGATACCAGCACCGGGTCTTTAAGGCCTTTAAACCCGGCTGAAAAAAGCGCCCCGAACCCGCCTATGTCCCCTATTACCTCCCGGCGGTAACTCCTCCGTACGATAGGTTTAATGAGTCTTACAAGCCTTAAACCCTCGTCAATGTTGACCCCGGCTTCCCTGTAAGTAATCTTTTTTTTCATGGACGTATAGATTAATCCAATCCACCTTTAAAGTCAATGGAGGAGAGTTCTTTTATGAACCTCTCCCCGGCCTTTGTGTTCGGAGAGGTTCATATCCACCTATCAACCGCCGATTTATCCTGCATGCTTCGTAAAATAACTGCCTCAGCCGGATGGCTATTTTATTCTGAAGCACACGCTTTCGGCACTTCGGTATCAACACCAGGTGGTATTCGAGCCTGTGTTTTGTATGCGTGCCGCGCGAATATACGGCCATGTCCGAATTATGCCTAATTCTCCCCAGAGCTATGCCTGCTAAAGACGGCTTCGCTTCGGGCTACCATTCATCCCGGCCTTAAAAGGCGAAGATGAATGGCCATTTATCTAACACATCGATAAGTCTGTGAAGGTTTCTGCATACGCATATTCACAATTTTTTTGACGCATATTTTTGTGTGCATGATGCCTAAAATATTAGGCATAGTTATTAATGTTAATTTTAAAGGATAAACGCATATTAACAAATCTATGTAATTTTACTTAACATTTTGTATTGTGAATATTGGCACCATACTTGCGATATATAAATAACGATTCGAAAAATATAAGATTCATTTAAATGCGGCAACTAAGCCTTTATATAGAAGGCAATATATTTGCGAAACGACGGCAAGCAATTAAAAAGGAGGTTAGCATGCGAATCACTGAGATCAAGATACTGCCAGTCGACGGGGATGAGAAACTCAAGGCTTATGTTACCATTAAGCTTGACGATTGCTTCATTGTCAGGGATATGAAGATAATACAGGGGCCCAATGGATTTTTTGTGGCCATGCCGGCAAAAAAAATGAAAGACGGAACTTATAGAGACCTTGTTCATCCGCTCGATAGGCATACACGGCAGATGCTTGAAGAACAGGTGCTGACTGAATTCAGGCGGGCAAATGTAGACTATAAAAAGGGGTTGGAACTTCCCAACGCAGTATAATGCCAAACAGCCGCAATTTTAAGAAGGAAGACGAGTTGATGCTGCACAGGGGACTGCAACCCTTGCCCGAAAAGATGAATTTTAGAAATTGGCGAACGTCCTCTTCAGTTGTGACGACAGTTGCTTCTGGATAAGCCTTACGAACTCATTCGGAGAAATATCTATGAAAGAGCTGTGGGGCTGTTCGTAGTCCTATCGTCATTGTTCAATGAGCATGCGCCTGTTCAATAGATATGAACCTGTGCTGATTAAGACGGTCATCTCCGATCCTCCCGTTGAAGCTCTCCATGAAGGCGTTCTCAATGGGCTTGCCGGGACGGATGAAGTGAAGCTTCACTCCTTGCTCGTAGGCCCATGCGTCAAGCGCGTTACTTATGAATTCAGGATCGTTATCGACTACAATGCTGTCAGGAAGCCCCATTACGGAAGCTATCCCGGTTAAAACGCCGGCAACCCTTCTGCCGCTTATCGATGTCGATGTGTATACTTCGATTTTTAAGCTCTCCTTGTGTAAGTATCAAGCTCAGGAAGAAGCCTAATCCTACTATCACGCAGAGCATTCTGCACGAAGTAAGGCTGTCTTCATTATCAAGACAAGAAACAGGGCTGTATTCGGCGTAGAGGAACCTGCGTTGGTTTTATCTCTGAGCCTTCCTTAAGTTTTCTATCTCTGAATTAAATCTCCTGAGGTATCCGGTAGCCAAAAGGTTCATATCCATTATCAACCACTGATTTATCCTGGATGCTTCGTAAAATGACTGCCTCAGCCGGATGACTATCTTGCCCCGAAGCACACGCTTTCGGTACTTCGTATCCACACCAAATGGCATTTGAGCCTATATTCTGTATGCGTTCCACTCGAATATCCGGTAATGGCCAGATTATGCCGAATTCTCCTCCGCTACGCCGGCTAAAGCCTGCTTCGCTAAGGGCTATTATCTAAATTTGGGGAGTATTATAGCGCTTATTGATTTTATCGAGGAAAAACTGGCTGGGGGACTAGGATTCGAACCTAGGTAAACGAGTTCAGAGCCCGTTGTCCTGCCGCTAGACGATCCCCCAAGATGGCGATGGCAATGCAGTAATTTATAGCTAAAATATTCTTGAGTCAAGAGATTTGTAATGTGGGGAAATGCTTCAGAAAGGGGATGTCTTTAGGCGGTATGCAAACCGAATGTTGGAAGATATTTGAAAATTCGACAGAGAAAGCTATGATTAAGAATCTTTCATAAGTCACCACAATAGTTAAGAAGTAAGGGCTTTACGCCGCTGCAACTGATGGTGAGCGAATAAAGAAGATTTGTTCATAAGGAGTCTACTGAGGCGTGGGGGTGCATTGAGTGGAGTCGAGGGGCCGAGCTGGACCGGTGTAACGTATATTACGGAGTAAACCGCTAACATCTGAGCATTACTGAGGGGTTACACGAACATAAACCGTCGTGTTAATGCCTGCGGATCGGTTGTGATTTTATAATATTGACAAGAATTATTTAATTCTTGTATACTAAAAAGTCTTTATATTGGGCAGAACATGAAGATATCCGTTGATGACATCCCGGAAAGCGGGCTATCGGTTGACCTTTCGGCAGATGGGAAAAATATAGAGGCCTTAGCAAAAGGCAAATTGGATTTTTCTGTCAATTCACCCGTTACGGCGCATCTAAATCTAACCAAGGCCGGCGGCGGCGTTTATGTGGCGGGAAGCCTAAAGACCAGAATCCGTTATAATTGCGGCAGATGCCTTAAAGAATTCGAGCTCAACCTTAATGCGGATTTTTCGGTATTCTATATAAGAGGCAAGGAAGATGGGCGGGAGCCGGAACTAAAGGCCGCTGAAATGGATGTCCAGTATTTCGATGGGACGGAGCTTGACACCGATGAGATATTGCTCGCTCAGCTTGCGCTTGAAATGCCCATGCAGCAACTATGCAAGCCCGACTGTTTGGGCCTATGTCCGAAATGCGGCTCGGATCTTAACCTGGGAGCATGCAAATGCGCCAATGAAAGCAGGGCAGATCCAAGATTTGCAAAATTGAAGGATTTTAAGGTAAAATAAATGGTTGAAGAGCGAAGGAACGCTAATCTTTCAATAAATGTCGGCACTTTAAAATCCAACCGCTCGCTTTATCCTCTTTGCAAGCGGCGCTTCAAGCACCCTGTATTTGTATTTCAATAGACTTTCTTACAAAAAAGACTCAAAAGCGAGGTTATGAAAAATGCCGAACCCAAAGAAGCGTCATTCAAGGTGCAGAAGAATGAACAGGAGAAGCCATGATGCCCTCTCCAGGCCGGCGGTCTCCCTGTGCCCTCAATGCGGAGAACCAAAGCGCCCCCACTACGTCTGCCCCAACTGCGGAACTTACAAGGGAAGGGCTGTTTTAAAGAAGGATGAAGGCATATAAGGCTTTGCTTGCAAGCCTGATGATGCAACACGCAGCCTTTTAAACTATGGATACATCGGATATTGGCATTGGTGCGGCAGCGATTGACGTTGCCGTATTGTGCCGCGTTTTATACGGCTAAAACTCCTTATGAAAATAGCGGTAGACGCGATGGGTGGCGATTACGCCCCCGCGGCTGTGGTAGAAGGTTCTATTAAGGCTGCGCGAGAATTGAGCATCCCCATCATTCTTGTCGGTGACCGGGAAAAGGTCGAGGCCGAGCTCAGGAAACACAGGGCTGAAGTGCCAAATATCTCCGTAAGGCACGCCTCCGAAGCCGTGGGGATGGACGAGTCGCCGGCCCAAGCGATAAGGAAGAAAAAGGACTCTTCCCTCAGGGTATGCTTTGACCTGGTTAAGAACGGCGAGGCGAGCGCGGTGGTGAGCGCGGGAAATTCAGGTGCCGTGATGGCTGCCGGGATATTCCTTCTTAAAAAGCTCAGGGGCGTCGACAGGCCGGCGATAGCGGTATGCGTTCCCACGATGAAAGGGCCGGTGGTGCTCCTTGACGTGGGAGGCAATGTGGATTGCAAACCCTCTCATCTGGTACAGTTCGCAGTAATGGGCGAAGTCTACGCGAAATACGCCCTTAAAAAGGAACGTCCAAAGGTCGGTCTGCTTTCGAACGGCGAGGAAGAGGGCAAGGGGAACGAACTGACCAGAGAAACTCATGCCATCGTAAAAAAGACTTCTCTTAATTACATAGGTTACATAGAGGGCAGGGATATCTTCAGGGGAGATGTGGACGTAATCGTCACCGACGGCTTTGTCGGCAACGTTGTGCTGAAGTTGAGCGAGGGCCTTGTTGACGCGGTCAGCGGCATGCTTAAACAGGAGCTAATGGGCAGCGTTCAATCGAAGATCGGATATATCCTCTCCAGAGGTGCTTTCAAAAAACTCAAGAAAAAGCTCGATTATTCCGAGTACG
>JAKAIQ010000178.1 GCA_021825035.1 Deltaproteobacteria bacterium
CTGTATTTGCCCGACAGGAGGTAATAAGGAACGAAAAAAGTAAGCCGCCTGCCGACGCTGTTGTCGGAGAAAGCGGCGCTTCCGTGGTTGAAGCCGATGGAATTGCCTATTATAATCGAATGGGTGGCGAAATAATCGACCTCCGCCTCCGCGCTCGGCCCCCACAGGGCCCCTGAGTCGAAGCGGGTGAAGTTCCTCCTGAAATAGCCGCTTCCGGGCGAGGTGTGCAGCCCGCCCTTAAATGTAAGCTCGATAGGATGGTCTGCATAAAAAGGATCATCTTCTGAGCGGGCCGGCAGCGGCGGAAGGAGCATGATAGAGAAAAAGACGCATCCGGCGATGAGCGAGAGCCTGAACCTTTGCGTTTTTACACCCCCCGAAGTATTTTCATATCAATGATAGCCCGTTGCCGGAAACTGTCAAACGCGCCGCATGGGATACGTGATCCGGGCGTTCCTGGCCCGCGTTGAAAGAGGCCTTCTTACGGCGCTATGAGGTCCGGGATGATCATCCACCTGAGGGACCAGGCCGTAACCGGCCTCTGGATACATACGACGGACGCGGTTTCGAAGGAGACAAGCCTCTTATCGGCGTCTCCGCAAAGGATGAGTGAGGCAAGCCTGTCGAGGTGGGGGAGATGGCCGACGAGCATGACGTCCTCGTCCGTATCATTTACGCGTTGCGCCCATATATCAGGGTCATCCCCGGGGGAAAGGCCGTCCGCCTCTGCCAGCCCGTTCGCCGGTTTGAGGTGAACGGCGAGCACTGAAGCCGTCTCGATGGCCCTTGTCTTATTGCTGTGGAGGATCTTCGACACCCTGACTCCGGTCTTTTCCGCATACGCCGCGACCTTTCTTATTTCGGACAGCCCTTTCCGGTTCAGAGGCCTTGCCGGGTCTTCATGTTCGTTTTTAGCCTCCGCGTGGCGGACGAGGTATAGAAACATTTTTTCTCCTGCCCCTTATTTTAGCGCAAGCGTAAAAGAAATCCAGAAAAAAGGTTTTGTCCTGTAGTTCCGGGCCTTCGGCATGAACATGGAGGCGTTGTGCGCCCGTTTTCATGGAAAATCAAGGCCGAGGGCATCATCTTTCTTCCATTGTGCGGCACTGAAGACCCGGCGGGAAGGCCGATGATTTGACGGATTTGTTGACATCGCGGGATACCCGGCTAAAGTTCTATGTAAAGGGCTTTCCGGCGGCATCCACAAAATTGCAGGAGGTTGAATATGGCAAAGAAAGAAGAGAAACTCGCCAGAAGGGAGTCGGAGGAGGTGACGCCTTTTTCGCCTCTTGAAGAGATGGAAAGAAGATTCGAGGATTTCTTCAGGAGGCCGTTCTCGCTCATCGGCCCTCCGTGGTGGCTTCCGAGGAGATTCCCGGAGGCAGGCATTGCCGGCCCCAGGGTGGACATCTTCGAGGAAGGGGACAATGTCGTGGTAAAGGCCGAACTGCCTGGCATGAGGAAAGAGGAGATCGAGGTCAACCTCACGGACAACTCCATCACGATATCCGGAGAGAAGAAAAAGGAGGAGAAGGTCGAGAGGAAGGATTATTACAGGCTGGAGCGGTCTTACGGGTCTTTTTCCCGTTCCTTCGCCCTGCCGTCGGAGGTGGATATTGCCAGGGCCAGGGCGCAGATGAGGGAAGGCGTTCTTGAAGTGCGAATACCCAAGACCGAGGAGGCGAAAAAGAAGGAGAAAAAGATACCCATAGAATAACGTCAACTCGCTGAAAAAAGCCAACTGAAAGAAAGGAGAATATTGCCATGACAGATTTACGAAGACGCGTTGCAGCAACCGCTCTTGCCGTTGGAGCGGCATTGGCCCTGAGCCTTCCTGCCGCCGCGCAGATGGGCGCGGGTAGCGGCATGTCCGGCCCGATGGGAGGCGAGAAGGCCGCCATGCCGGAAAATGCGTGCCGCAAATGGCCGATGGCCGAGCCGGCGTGGCGTTCGACCCTGACGGCGGAGCAGAGGGTGAAGATGGACAGGATGCACCTCGCCCTCAAGAAAGAGATGAACCTGCTTGAGGGGAAAATCGGCCTCAGGAAGGCGGAGCTTAAAAACCTCGTCACCGCGGATATGCCGGATGAAAAAGAGATACACTCTAAAATAGACGAGATAATCGCGCTCAAAAAAGAGATGATGACGAAGAAATACGACCATGTGGTTGAGCTCCGAGGCATTCTGACGCCTGAACAAAGGACATCCTTTGACATGATGTTCCTGGGTTGGATGCACCATATGGGCGGCGGGATGATGAGCAAAGGCCCGATGGGCGGCGCCATCGGACGCTGAGCCTTGAGGTTTTTAAGGCGAGGCTTCGCACGGCCTTTCTTCAGCCGTCGGTTTGGAGATGAAGTTTTTTAATTTTTTCAGGGTTAATTCCCCGGCTGCTCGCTGCGACTTCATTAATAGAGGTTTTGATGCCGCGCAAAGAGCGCCGGGGAGATTGATGGATTCTAAGCGTTCTTGCCGCTTCCGACACGCCTTTGAGCATGCGCTCATAACTGATGGCACAGGCCAGGTGTCAGGAATTTTTACGCCAAAAGTTGAAAAGAGGTTTTTTTCTGCTAAACTTAAATTGCAATAATAAGTACATTTGAGGTTGTCTATGTGAAGAAGGCGACCTTTATCAATTGCTTGCGGACGAATACCGGCGATTGTTGCGGTTATTAGAAACGATAAAGGCGCTGTTATGAAGACAAAAGTAATCCTCGCATTCAGCAATACTATCTTTTCAGAGGGCATTAAAGGTATGCTCGACAGCGATGACCTTTTGGTAGAGATACTTCAGCCCGACGCTCGATATACTTTTGAAAAACTCGAATCCATGAAACCGGACGTAGTTGTCACGGATTTCGTGACTCTTTATAATTCCTTCCCGGAACTCGAGCGTCACGCCAGGAAATTACCCTGCCTCCTCATAGATACTAACTGTGGGCGGGAGAACCTCGTCATGGCCATATTGAAGAAAAAAGTGAGCGGTGTTCTCCTTAACGGCAGCGGCGTTGAACTCCTCGAAAAGGCCGTAAGGGCCGTTTCAAACGGCGAGATATGGATAGACAAACATACGTTCAAGAGCATCCTGAGCGGCGTAAACTCGCTTTCGGGCGATAAGATGTCTGCGCTTTCAGGCAGGGAAAGGGAGATAGTAGGGCTTATCGGCCGCGGATTCAGGAATAAGGAAATCGCGCAGAAGCTTAACATAAGCGAACCTACGGTAAAGTCTCACCTTACGAGGGTTTTTCAGAAGCTTAACGTAAGGTCGCGCTCCGAGCTCGTAAGCTATGCCATCAAGAATGACGACCTTGGCGTTGAGATTCTCAATTAGTAATCAGACGAAATCCGCGTATTCCCCATCCACGTAACGCCCTTCCTGCGAGACCATTATTTGCGAAAAAACCAGCAGTTATAGTCATTTATGCGGCAATGCGGCAAAGATCATTTAAAATGTGTTAAATCCCTGATCCTTGTGTTCAAATTTTTTACAGTTATTGGCGCGCTCCTGGCATTCCATAACCTGTTGTTTTTCCTGCCGTTACATTCCGATAAACGATTTTAGCGTTCCTGCGTTCCGCCTGGAGCGCGTTTTTTAGTTAATTTCTTTTACACCTCCGGCATCCCGGACTTTCGCGGTAGTTATTAAATATCTTATATATCAAGGGCTTAGGCGTATCGATGTCCTCTGGCACGCAAGTTGCTTTTATCTAAGCTCAGACGCTTCATGATATCTACATTATGTGGCATAAACATCAAACTGAAAGGAAGGTGACGACGATGAAAAGAAAGCTTGTGGCAACGGCGGCCATTCTGGCGGCAACGGTGTTTTTAGCCGGAAACGCCAAGGCAAAGCCCGTGATAGGGCTCGACATGACAGGTTCAGGAGGGCCGTATACCTACTCTGACCTGTGGACGAACCTTACCGATACGGGACTGTCGAGCGGATATATGACCGGGCTTACGATCCCGCCCACCCCGGCCTATACCACGACCTTTACCTACCAGGCCCGGATAGGCGCCCTGACGAACGGAGGGTCGGTTGTTACCCCGGCCGGTCTCAATTCATCGAATCAGCTTACCCTGACGCTCGCGGCGCCGGAGACGGTGACCGCCGAGGGGAGGTATACGGACGGATTGGGGCGTGTGCATGAGTTCGCGAACTTCAGCTCAGGCCCTAACCCATCCGCCCTGGCAAACGTATACGCGGACAAATCCGGCGCGCCCGCAAACCCGAACGTCGTATCCGGGTATACAGCCGGTGTAAACGTGCTATCAGCCCACGTGTGGAACATAACGTCGAGCTTTGACGAGATCCTGACCGGATCCGGGGCCGGCACCGGGACGGGCTCATTCAGCGCGGCCTTTCTGATAAACACGGCCAATTCTGCGTACATCGACCTTTCGAACTTCAGGAACAGGCTTTTCGACATCGAATCCACCGGGACGACGAACATCCCGTCGTTTTACAGCCCGACAACCATGTGGAACGGCACGCCGACATCGACCGGCACAAAGCTCAAGGTCGATTCGTCGGAATCGTTCAGCGCGGTCCCTGAACCCTCGACGCTCCTCCTTACCGGCTCAGGCCTTCTCGGCTTCGCAGGATACGGGTTCGCAAGAAGGAAAAAGGGATAA
>JAKAIQ010000006.1 GCA_021825035.1 Deltaproteobacteria bacterium
CGATCAAGAACGGGGCGTAGCGCAGCCTGGTAGCGCACTAGCATGGGGTGCTAGTGGTCGGAGGTTCGAATCCTCTCGCCCCGACCAGTTTTGAAAACCGCAACGCTTTAAAATATCGCGTTGCGGTTTTTCTATATGAAATGTGCATTAATATTTTAGGTGATTGCTGCAAGCTATTCCCTTTGAGCTTCTTTATAAGCCGGCATTGACATCGGGAATTTTCTATAATATTATTCCTTCGGCAAATTGTTGGTCTTTCTCGTCGTTAAAGCCTTTTATAGCCGTTTCTTCTCAAAAAAGTTCTAAAAAACGTTCAAGATTTTATCTTTTTCTGCCGATTTAAAACCGTATGCCGTTGTGTACTATGTGTCGATGAAAAATCATGAAGAATAAGTAATGGATAAGATTATTGTTTTCATATTAGCGTCCTTGATATCGGTTCTTTCCATATCCTTCTTGATACCATTTTCCAGTAATAATGGCATCGGGATAGATGTGCCGAACCGCAGAAAACATCATAAGACCCCTGTTCCAAGGCTCGGGGGCATAGGAGTATTCCTCGGGTTTCTCGCCAGCCTGGTTTTCCTGAACATTAATGACAGGGTCACGAGTTACCTTATCGCGAGCTCAATCATATTCTCCGTAGGGATCATCGATGACCTAATCGGCCTGCGCTGGACGGTTAAGATGGCGGCGGTATTCCTTGCAACTTCAGTTACGATCTTCTATGGGAGGATATATATCACTCATCTGGGCGATCTTCTCTGGTTCGGGGAACTAAAGCTCGGAGTGTTCTCGATACCGTTTACCTACTTTAGTGTCCTGGGCATAGTGAGCGCCATTAACCTCTTTGACGGCCTTAACGGCCTTGCCGGAGGCACTTCACTCATAATATTCCTTTTTCTGGCATTATTTTCTTATATTGGACATGATATTAATTTCATGTTTGTTTCTCTCGCCATAGCGGGCGGCCTGGTCGGGTTCTTGAGATATAATTATCCGCGAGGCAGCATATTCCTTGGAGACTCCGGCAGTAATTTTCTTGGTTTCTCAATAGCCATAGCGTCAATCGTATTGTTCCAGCATGGGCGGTACCAGCCGATGACGCCGGTATTATTGCTGGGTCTTCCTATATTCGATACCATCCGCGTAATGGCGCAGAGGATTGCGTCTCGGAAGAACCCGTTTTCTGCCGATAAGACCCATTTTCATCATATACTCGTCAGGCTTGGTGTATGCGACAGAAAGGTTGTCCTTCTGCTATGGGTATTGATATTGATATTTTGCATAAGCGCCTTCATGCTGAAAAGCGAGGGCGGGTGGGAGTTGCTTTTATTCTTCTTAAGCGGAGTGAGCATTATCAGCGTTTTCCTCGCCATGGTGCCCGATATTAGAAAGTCGATAAGGCAGAGGGGCATCCGAAAAAGATTGGAAGAAGGGTTTTGACCGGTCCTGAAGAAAAACCGGCTCCTCATTTTAGCTGTTTTTCCCGGGCACATTTCGCGTTGACCACACGTTCTATCCCCGACAGATCTTTTCTTATCCTGATATCCCTGTAGCATCCATTGCGCATCATGATCTCCGTTACTTTGTCCGCCTGGCCCCAGCCTATCTCCATTATGAGGCGTCCTTCCGGCCTGAGATATTCGGTCGAGTCGGATATGATCCTTTTGATGAAGTCAAGTCCGTCGAGGCCGCCCCATAGCGCGATCATGGGCTCGAAATCTTTTATCTCGGGATCGAGTTTTTCGATGTCTTCCTTGGACACATACGGGGGGTTTGAGACTATGATCAGCGCCTTGCCCTTGAGCAGCGGAAGCGGGTCAAAGAGATTTCCGTTAATGAATGTGATCCTTGATGAGACGCCGTTTGCCAGGGCGTTGCGACTTGCCACCTTCAAGGCCTCTTTTGATATGTCCACCGCGTAGACGCTTGTATTGTAGCGTTCCTTTGCTATAGAGACAGCTACGCAGCCGCTTCCGGTGCAGAGATCGATAACCGTTGCCTCGCCGGTAAAGTCCTTTAAGAAATCGAGCGCCTCATCCACGAGGAGTTCGGTCTCCGGCCTCGGTATGAGGACGTCGGGACTTACCTTGAAGACAAGTCCACGGAATTCAGTTTCTCCGGTAATATACTGCGCGGGTTCCCTTAGCGTTCTTCTTCTTATGAAATCACTGAACTCGGATGATTCTGCGCCGGTTAGCCTCCGTTCGGGATGCAGGTAGATGTCATGCCTCTTTATTTTAAGAGCAAAGGATAGAAGATATTCGGCCTCCGTCCTTGCGTCTGATACTCCCGAATCCTGAAGCTTTCGCACGGCCCAGGCAAGGGCCTCGTGCATTAAAAATCGTTTTTCTTCAGCCAATCCCTATCTCCGGTATTATCGGCATTTTTCCCTTGTTACGACCCATTTTAGACCAAAAATGACAAAAAAACGATGACTTTCATCGTTTTTTTTGATAAGCTTCGAGCATTAAAGACATTATAACGACAAGCGGAGGGGCCCTGACGCGGATTGTCCCATCGTCGCGTTTCTAAAAAAATGCTAAGATACCTTACCTCAGGCGAATCACACGGAAAGCTTCTCATCGCCGTTGTCGAAGGAATGCCTTCAGATCTTCCCCTTTCTTCTTCAGAAATAGACCATGAGCTTGCAAGAAGGCAGTCCGGCTGGGGTCGTGGGGGGAGGATGAAGATAGAAAACGACAGGGTAGAGATTACATCCGGCGTGAGATGGGGCAAGACACTCGGCTCTCCGATAGGCCTTATCGTAAAAAATTTCGATTGGGAAAACTGGAAGACCGTCATGACCCCCGATCTCCCTGATGGAGATGAAAAAAGGGGGGCTATGACGAGGCCGCGCCCAGGGCACGCCGATCTAACGGGCGGTCTTAAGTACGATCAACACGACCTGAGAAATATACTTGAACGCTCAAGCGCCAGAGAGACGGCCGCGCGCGTTGCCGCCGGCGCGGTAGCAAAAAGGCTTCTTCAGGAATTCGGCATAAAGGTCTTTAGCTGGGTCACTCAGGTAGGCGGAGCAGGGTGGAGCTCTTCGGACATTGCGGCAAAAAATCCTGAAGCCTTTTTCAAAAAGGCCGAAGGGTCGGAAGTGAGGTGCCCGGATAGGGAGACGACCTCAAAGATGAAGGCACGGATAGACGAGGCTAAAAGGGATGGGGACAGTCTCGGCGGCGTGTTCGAAGTGACTGTCGTTGGCGCGCCTCCAGGGCTTGGAAGTCATGTGCAGTGGGACAGAAAACTTGACGGAAGGCTCGCTCGCGCGATCATGTCCATACAGGCCATAAAGGGTGTCGAGGTGGGCGTGGGCTTCATGGCTGGAAGACTTCCCGGATCCGAGATACACGATGAGATTTTCTACAGGAAAACGTCGAGAACGGCCGGTAAAGCCGCGGGGTCCGGTTGCTGGCCGGCTTCTCGGCGCTTCTACAGAAGGACCAACAACGCCGGCGGCATAGAGGGTGGGATGACAAACGGGGAGCCGGTCCTTTTAAGGGCCGTCATGAAGCCGATACCGACTCTTTATAAGCCTCTCCGGTCGGTCGATATAAAGACCAAGGAGCCTTTTAAGGCCGGTATCGAGAGGTCGGACGTCTGCGCTGTTCCGGCGGCCTCCGTCGTAGCCGAGGCTGCTGTGGCCTTCGAGATCGCCGACGCGTTTCTTGAAAAGTTCGGCGGCGATTCGGTTCGTGAGACATCAAGAAACTACAGGGGCTACCTGGATCAGATATGGAAGTTCTAATATGTCAGGTGTACTCTTATATCCAGGTGTGATTACGATTGGATAAACAGCCGGAACCCCCGGGCCTTCAGGCCAGGGAGAGATTCATTGCCTTGAAGGAAATATTGTGCCATTGACTAACGTGATTCTGACCGGATTCATGGGAACCGGCAAATCGACGGTGGGAAGAAGGCTGGCTTCCGAGATGGGGCTGAAATTCATCGATGTCGACGAGGTCATAGAAAAAGAATCCGGTCTGCCTATCGGAGAAATCTTTGAAAAATACGGCGAGCATCATTTCAGGAAAATCGAAAGCGAAGTCATAAGGAAGTTGACTTCCGGTGAATATGGGGCCGGGCTGGTGGTCTCCGCCGGCGGCGGAGCCGTAATAAGCGAAGCTAACAGGACGGCGTTCAAAAGGTGGGGCGTTCTGATATGTCTCTCGGCATCGCCAGATGAGATTCTCAAGCGGGTCGGTACCAATAACGACAGGCCGCTGCTTGCAGCCGGCGACAAAAGAGAAGTCATCGAAAGGCTCCTTAAAGAAAGGGATGGGGCGTACGGCGATTGCGATTTCACGGTAGCCACGGATTTCAAAGACATCCACGAAGTCGTCGGGATTGTAAAGAAGTTTTTAAGAGATAGAGAATAATTGTCAAAATACAACTGTTACGGCGAACTCTTTGCCGTACTCCTTGATTGTTTGAAGGATGGTTCATGGAAATAAAAGTTGACATGGGTGAACGCTCATATCCCATAGTAATTAAGAACGGTCTTATCGACGAAATAGGCGGGTGCATATCTTCGCTCGGGCTCGAGGGAAAGGCTGCTGTAGTCACGAATTCCCTGGTGGGCGGGCTTTATGGGGAGAAGGTTGTGGAGGGGCTTATGAGCGCCGGACTGGACCCGGTACTCATAAAGGTGCCGGATGGGGAAGAGTACAAGACACTTAAAGAGGCTTCAGTCATTTATGACGGCCTCATAGAGCACAGAATGGAGCGGTCTTCCGCGATAATCGCCCTCGGTGGAGGCGTCATAGGGGACATGGCCGGGTTTGTGGCGGCAACGTATTTAAGGGGCGTTCCTTATGTTCAGATCCCCACCACTCTGCTTGCCCAGGTCGATAGCTCCATTGGCGGTAAGACCGCCGTTAATCATCCAAAGGGCAAGAATCTCATCGGCTCCTTTTATCAGCCGAAGGCGGTTTTTATCGATCCTCAGGTCCTTTCAACTCTCGATCCGGTAGAGGTGAGGGCTGGTCTTGCCGAGGTGGTCAAGTACGGCGTAATCCAGGACGGCATTTTTTTCAAGTTTCTTGAAGAAAACAGGGATACACTTTTGCAGCCTGGCCCTGAACTGACAAGAGCGATTGAGAGGTCGTGCGAGATAAAAGCGTCGATAGTCTCCGCCGACGAGAAAGAGAGCGGGCTCAGATCGATCCTCAATTTCGGCCATACGTTCGGACACGCCATCGAATCTTTGACGGGCTACGGCAGGTTTAAGCACGGCGAAGCCGTTTCAATCGGGATGTGTATGGCCTCGAGATTATCCGTGAAGATAGGGTTTGCTTCGCCGGAGGCCGAAGAAAGGATCAGGGGGCTCGTCTCATCTCTCGGCCTGCCGGCCGAGCCGCCGGATTTGTCCGCAGACGACTTCATAGGCTCCATGAGGCTCGATAAGAAGGTTGCTAACGGCCGGATCCGGTTTGTGCTCGTAACCGACTTGGGTAAAGTCATGTTAAAAGAGGTTGATGAGAAGACTTTGAGGGGGTTTTTCGGCGAAGCGGAGCCTGCCGCTATGCCGCCCCTTTAAAGGCCGGCAATGCGAGCAATTATTTAATGCAATGAACTGGCGAGATGCGAGTTTTATTCTTGACTTGCAGCCGATTCTTTAATAATTTTAAGAACATCGAAACTCAGGGCTTAAGCGCTGTCAAATTAAAGGCCAGGGATTGGAAATGGGCAATATCAAGGCCGGCGACGACATTTTTTTTACATTTACGATGGCTGAGGTCCTTGAAAAGCAGGGCCACTATGAAGACGCTCTTATGATATACAAGATACTCGCTGATACAAATCCGTCCGATACTGCCCTCAATCTCAAGATAAACAGGCTCAAGTCGCTTGCCGAACGCCGCAGGGGGGCAAGATCACAGGGGGGCGGGACATAACTTTGCCGAACGTATGTTTGTGCCGCCATTTCTGTTAAGGGAGCGTCATGTCATTTCTTGAGATATTGCAGGAGTTGGCCAACGGAGTCAGGGGAGGGGTAGCCGCTACAATCATGGGAACTGACGGACTTTCAATCCAGCAGTATGCCAGACCTGATTCCGGGCGTTCCGGCTGCGACGTCGAAAGCGTCGCCATCGAATACGGCAAGGTCATAGACGAGATAAAAAAAGCATCCGGGCTTCTTAATCTTGGGATTGTAGAAGAGGTACTGATCTCTACCGCCGGCAAGGATGTGCTTTTGAGGATCGTCTCGGATGAATACTATATCGCCTTCGTTCTCGGGGAAAACTCCAACGTCGGAAAGGCCAGGTATTTTTTAAGGAAGGCCGCTGAAAAGACTAAAAAGGAGATATTGAAATAAGCGAAAGGCCTGACATAAAGGGGAGGCTCAGCCACATCCGATCCGAGCTTGAGAGGCAGGGTCTTGATGCCATCCTCGTGACTGACCTTAACAATATCCGTTACCTTTCCGGGTTTACGGGCTCAAGCGCCTATGTCATCATTACGGGGACGAAGAGCTGGTTTTTGACGGATTCGAGATATACGGCCCAGGCTGCGGTTGAAGTCAAAGGGTTTGTGAGAAAGACATACAGGAAAGCCCTGGAAGAAGTCACCGGGCTCCTGAACGACCTAAAGCTCAGAAAGGTCGGATTTGAAGGCGACCGTATGAGCTATGACGCTTTTTTAAGGTTTAAGAAAGCCCTTCCCGGAATAAAGTTAATGCCAACCAGGGGCATGGCAGCAAGGCTGAGGGCGCGTAAGGACGCATTTGAAATTGACCGGGTAAAGGACTCTGTAAAGGTCCTCGAACTTGGATTCGGAAAGGCCGAGGAGTCGCTGGTTGCCGGCGCTGCTGAAAAAGACGCCGCGTCCGCCATAGAGTTCAACCTCAGGCAAAATGGCGCCGATGGTCTCGCGTTTGATGCCATAATTGCATCCGGTTACAGAGGCGCAATGCCGCACGGCAAGGCGTCGGACAAGAAGATAAGAAAAGGAGAGCTCATCATAGTCGATATGGGAGTGTGCCTTAACGGCTATAATTCCGACGAGACCCGTACATATTGTGTCGGACGGGCGACAAGACTCCAGAAAGAGGTCTATGACACGGTTCTGGAGGCACAGAGGAGGGCGATAGAAAAGATCAGGCCCGGGGTGTCCGCCGCTGCAGTGGATTTAGAGGCGAGGAGCTTTATAGACAATGCCGGCTACGGCAAATATTTCGGTCATGGCACGGGCCACGGCGTTGGCCTTGAGGTTCATGAGAATCCTTACATAGGCCCTTACAGCAAGGATGTTCTTGAAGAAGGCATGATCGTGACAATAGAACCGGGCATCTATATCCCTTCGTTCGGGGGAGTTCGCATCGAGGATATGGCGCTTGTAGTCAAGGGCGGCTGCGAGATCCTTACCAAAACACCCAGAAAGTTCACATGCCTTTAGTTAGGAGGATAGATGGACATAAAAGATATAAAGGCGATATATAAATTCCTGAAAGAGACCGATATAGTGGAGCTTGAACTTGAGGGAGAGAATGGAAAAATCAGGCTGAGGAGGGACGGCCATGCCGTTGAAGAGCATCGCCATGAGACGGCTCCGGTTCCTCGACCCGTGGAGGCTAAGGCAGAAGAGCCGGTATCTGCGCCGGCCGGCAATGTCAAGGTCATTACCTCGCCGATGGTGGGCACCTTTTACAGATCCCCTTCCCCGGAGGCGCCGCCCTTCATTGAAATGGGAAGCATCGTGAAGAACGGCCAGACCCTTTGCATAATTGAGGCGATGAAGCTCATGAACGAGGTCGAAAGCGAATATGGCGGAAAGGTCATATCGATCCTCGTCGAAAACGGGCAGCCGGTAGAGTACGGGGAGCCGCTTTTTCATATAGAGGCGTCAAAGTAGATGGATGCATTGGAAGGGTGCGTGAAGCGGATGTCCATGGTCAAGTCTTGGGTGCGGGAGCTGTAAATCCGCTTGCAGCCCGGGCAGGCGAGCCGATTCGACGGGTCTTTTTGTCGCTCTGGCTTAAGCAGCGCTCGACGCCGCGTTAAACGTCCCATTCGGTAACCAGGCGATTATAACCTGCTCGTATCCGGAATATTCGCCCGGTGAAAGCTGCGGGGAGCTGATTTTAGTCTGACTTAAATCGACGGTAATTACGCCAACTTTTTAAATACAGGGTTTTTAATGTTCAATAAGATACTTGTAGCAAACAGGGGAGAGATAGCCGTAAGGATAATAAGGGCGTGCAAGGAACTCGGCATACGGACTCTTGCGGTGTATTCGGAAGCCGATAAAGACGCCCTTCACACCAAGTTCGCCGACGGCGCCATTTGCATTGGCCCGCCAAAAAGCTCCGATAGCTACCTGAACATCGCTTCTATCATAAGCGCGATGGAGGTCGCGGACGCCGAGGCAGTGCATCCGGGATACGGATTCCTGGCCGAAAATGCGGAGTTCGCCGAGGCCTGCGAGAATTGCGGCATAAAGTTCATCGGGCCGACTTCAGCCACCATGAGGCTCATGGGAAACAAGGTACAGGCGAAGAAGACGGCTGAAGAGCTCAAGGTGCCGGTGCTGCCGTGGAGCAACCGCGCCCTGAACGACGAGAAGGACGCGATAGAAGTCTCAAAGAAGATAGGCTTTCCGGTGCTGATAAAGGCGGCGAGCGGCGGCGGCGGAAGGGGTATGAAACTGGTGCATACACAGGCGAGCCTCGCGAGCGCGTTCAATATGGCCAAGACCGAGGCTCTTTCCGCTTTCGGGGACGCCGAGGTTTTTATCGAGAGATACTGCGAGTTGCCACGCCACATAGAGATACAGATCGTGGCGGACGAACATGGAAACGTGGTCCATCTCGGCGAAAGGGAATGTTCGATACAGAGAAGGCATCAGAAGATACTTGAGGAATCTCCTTCGCCTCAGGTCGACCCCCGTCTCAGGCAGAGGATCGGAGAGGCGGCGGTAAAGCTCGCTAAAGGCATCGGCTACACGAACGTAGGCACCGTGGAGTTTCTTCTCGACAACGGCAGGAACTTCCATTTTATGGAGATGAACACGAGGGTTCAGGTCGAGCATCCGGTAACAGAACTTGTCACTGGAGTTGACCTCGTAAAAGAACAGATAAGAATAGCGGGCGGCCAGAGGCTTACTCTAAAGCAGAAGAATATCAATTTCAATGGTCACAGCATCGAATGCAGGATTAACGCCGAAGACCCAAGGACCTTCGTCCCCTCGCCGGGGCGTATCACCGAGCTCGTTTGGCCCGGAGGACCCGGGGTTAGGATAGACAGCCACATATATTGCGGCTACAACGTGCCGCCATACTATGATAATCTTCTGGCCAAGCTCGTTGTTCATGCTGAAACGAGAGCCGAGGCCATTGCAAGGATGACGCGGGCTCTCGAAGAGTTTCTCATCGGGGGCATAAAGACGAATATTCCGCTGCACCTCAAGATCATGAAAGACCATGACTTCATAGCCGGCAAGACCGATATCGATTTTCTGTCAAGGTTTACTTGATGCGTGAAGCGCTACAGGCCTTTCAGGTCGAGCGCTTATCTTCAAAGTTCTCGGGATAGAGTTGGTGTAAAGAAATTGTCGGTTTTTCTATTCAAGAGATTCGCGGCTTTTCAAATATCCATAACATCGGTTCGTTTCTTGTCAAATCCGGAAATGGTATTATAATAGCGTATAGCCTTCGCAGCCGGAAACGGCGCATGGCGCTATAGTAAGCATTAAGAAATTTAATGACTTAAGGATGAAAGATGAGATGGAGGCTTATCGTAGATCCGCCGTTTGACGGCAGAACGAACATGGCCATTGATGAAGCCATTTCACGTGCTCTGGATATGCATGGTGGAAGGCCTCGCCTGGAATTGAAGGTGGCGCAGGGAGAAGGCGTTGCTGTTTTGCCAACGCTCAGGCTATATGGCTGGAAGGAGCCTACGATCTCAATCGGCTACGGGCAGGACAGGGAGAGGTTTGCCGGATCGGGCCTTCCGGTGGTAAAAAGGATAACAGGCGGAAGGGCTGTTCTCCACGACATGGAGGTTACGTATTCCATAATCACCGGCGCTGACAATCGGCTTTTTTGTTCCGGCATAGAGGGAGCTTACGAAGAGATAAGCGGGTGTATTATAAACGCCTTGAACGACGTAGGCATAGACGCGCGGTTTTCCCCGGGCATTAAGGGTTCAAAGTCCGTTTCCAGGGACGCATGTTTTTACAGCCCTTCAAGATACGAGGTTATGATAAACGGAAAAAAACTCGTCGGAAGCTCACAGAGACGGTTTAAGAACGCGTTCATCCAGCACGGCTCAATACTCTTTAATATCGACCATGATCTTAACTCGGCCGTCTTCGGCCAGGGCATAACAGAAAGGATGGCATGGGTCGAGGCCTTCAAGCAGGTGGACAAAACCGTATTTATGGAAGCGCTCATAAGAAGATTCGCGGAGGGTCTTGACGCCTGTTTTGAGAAAGGCGCGCTCACGTGCGATGAGGAAGATATAAAGAAAAGCATCCTTCAAGGAAGCCGTTCGACGCATGACCATCAGAATGCGCCGCGGCAAATTTCAGAGGCGTTTGTGCAATAATGGCGCTTAAAGAAAAAATACTGGACAGGGCCCAGAAATTCGCGCAGAAGGGCTATTTCGACAGGGCCATAGCCGAGTACAGGGCTGCTTTCGAGCTCGACCCGAAGGATAGCTCAATTCGCCTGAGGATCGGAGACCTCTATATAAGGAGCGGCAATAAGGATGAAGCGATAAAAGAGTACGGCGAGGCCGCCAGGGCAAATAGCCAGAAGGGCTTTTATCTCAAGGCGATAGCCGTTTACAAGCAGGTGCTCAAGCTCGATCCGGTGAATCTTGACGTACACAGGAGGCTTGCGGAACTCTATACGAAGCAGAGGCTCCTGGCAGATGCGATAAGTGAATATAGCTTTATCGTCACGTTTTTTGAGAAAAACGGCAAGCTCCCTGAAACTCTCGAACTTTTACAGAAGATGGCCTCTCTCGACCCGGAAAATATAGGAGTACGGCTAAAGCTCGCGGAACAGTATCTGAAGCTTTCCTACAAAAATGACGCCCTTGCCGAATATGCCTGGATATATGACAGGCTTGTACCGCAGGGCAAATACGAGAAAGCCGAGAAGATATACCTGGGGATCGCGGGGTTTTTCCCGGACGAAGTAGAAGTGTTGAACAGGCTTGCGGGTCTGTACAGGGCATGGGGGAATGGGGCCGCGTTTTACAGGTATGCCTCGCGCCTTTTAAACATCTATAAGAAATCGGACGATGTTGAAGAGGCCAGAAGGATTTGCCTGGCGATCCTTGAGGTTAGGCCTGATGACGCCGAGAGCATGTCGTACTTGTCGAAGTCCTCGACTCCGGAAGAAGCGCTTTTTGTCGAGGCCGCGCCATCTGAAGAAGGCGCCATGGGAGAGTCTTCAACCGGAAGTACGGTGGCGGAAGCTGAGGATTTATCCACGGCTCGCGTTGCCGTTCCGGAAGTTGTACTTGATGCCGCTGTCAGTGAGGCGCCTTTATCCGAAGAGGAAATAGAGATTTCACTTGAAGATTTCGATGAGGTAGAGGCCGCGGAACAAAAAACCCATGACGCTTTTAAAGAGCATATCGTAACGGATGGAGCCAATCCTCATGAAAAAATCGAGGTAAAGGCCGGCGAATCCGAGCCGGCGGGGCAGGGCGAGGAACAGGAGATCGAATTCGAGCTGGGAGGCGGGGAAGAGATAGCTACCGGCGCTGAAGAATCGGGGAGAAAGGATTCCATTTCCGAGTTGCATGAACAACTCGCGAATGTCAATGCGAAAGCCGCCTCGATCGAGGCAGGGCCGGATGAACGGGCGGATGTTGCCGATGGATGCGATGAGGCCGAAGGTGGAAAGCGCATATTTGACGGAATGGAACCTGTCCCTGAAATGGAAGATATGGAGGTTCCAGTCCAGTCCGGTTCTGAAGAGGCCGCATCGATAGAAAACGCGCCTGTTTCGGAAGCGGTCGTTGAAGAAAGCCGTTTTGTTCAAGAGCCTTACGAGCAGTCGCCTCCTGCCGCCGCAGAGCAACGTTCCGTTATTTCGGAGGATGCTTTCATCGCCGAAGAAAAGTTAGGATTGCAGGCGGTCGAAGAAACCGCTTCCGTGCCATGCTCAACGGTTTCCGAAGCCCGGACGGCTCGTGCGGTTGAGGCAAGAGAAGGCGAAGACTTTAAAGTCGTTGAAATAATTGAGCCCGAAAAAGAGTCCGCCGAGACCGGCGACGAATCCGATGAAGTTCAGGAAGAGCTGTCGAAGGCCATTTCCGAGCTCATGGAAAAGATCGATATGCCGGACGCAGAGCCGGATGTATATGGCCGGAAGGCCGGGGTAATAGAAGAGGCGTCCGGAGAGAACGTGGAGGTGGGGGAAGGAAAAGAGGAATACGTTGACCTTTCCGCGGAGCTTGGCATGGAAGAGACCGTTCAGAACCTTGCGGTGTCGTGGGATAAAGACAATCAGGGTGACACCTTCGATGAGTTTAAAAGCGGCATAGGCAAGCAACTCAACAAGGAAGACTCTGAAACGCATTATAATCTCGGCATAGCTTACATGGAGATGGAGCTTTACAGCGAAGCGGTCAAGGAGTTCAAGATAGCCTTGAAGGATCAACGTCTTGATTTCGATTGCTACACGAGGCTTGGGCTTTGTTATATGGCGTTGTCAAATCCCGATGATGCCATCTTAAGCTATCTTAAGGGTTTGAGGGTGAATGGCAGGTCGGACGAGGAGCGTCTGGGCATGATGTATGAGCTTGCCCTGGCGTACGGGTCAACAGGCAAGGCGGAGCTGGCAAGCCAGCTTTTCAAATCCATTTATGATATCTCTCCCGATTACCGGGAGGTCTCGAAAAAGATCAAGCAGGCTAAAGGTGAAGCGCTGGAAGAGCTCGATGACGGATTGATAGAGGTTGAACTTCTGTGAGCAGCGGGATGATTGGGAAAAAAACGTCAAAGGGCCGCCAAACGGCCCTTTCTTTTTTTAAGGGGTCGGCCCTGTCCGCGCTAAGAAAAGCGCCCGTCGTCATGCAGGTGTATGAGACGGCCAGAGAAAAAGGGTTGGAGGTCTTTCTTGTCGGAGGTGTCTTAAGGAACATCGCGCTCAAAAGTCATCTTGTCCCTGATTATGATTTTATCCTCGAAAAAGATGTCTCTCGCATCTCTGCCCGCGTTGCCGAGAGACTCGGCGGGACGTCATTTCTTCTCGATAAGGAGACCTTGTCATACAGGGTCGTCGCCGACGCGGGCGAGGTCGCATCGACCATTGATTTCTCACCGATAAAGGCAGGCGGGGTCATGGACGATCTTGGGAAAAGGGACTTCACGGTAAACGCGATGGCCGTTAATGTGGCGGACCTGTTCGAGGCCGAAAGGCCGCCAATAATCGACCCGTTCGGAGGAATTGATGATGCCGGGAAGAAGATCATCAGGGCGGTATACAAAGGAGTCTTTAAGGACGATCCTATCCGCGTTTTAAGGGCCATAAGGCTTTCACAGCAGTATTCTCTTGATATCGACCTAAATACCAGAAATCTTATTTGCCGGAGCTCAGGGCTGCTGAAGAATGTCGCGGCGGAGAGGGTTCGAGACGAGCTCATTTTGATCTTTCTCAATGCCGGCACGCCGGAAAGCCTTAGGTTCATATTCGATTGCGGTGCGGCCAGGGCCGTATTCCCCGGACTCGAAGACTGGAAGAATATAAATGGATACGACCTCCTTTCCCATGCCCTGACGACCGTTCATGAGGCAGAGTCTCTTTTAAATGACGTCCGCCAGGGGAAGTGGAAGCGGCCTTCGCTCGAAAGGCACTTCAAAAGCACGGTTGGCTCCATTAACAGGGCTGTTCTTCTCAAGATGGCCTCGTTTTTTCATGACATTGGAAAACCGTATGCGGCGTCCAGGGAAGACGGAAGGCTCAGGTTCACAGGGCATGACTTCGAGGGAAGCCGTAAAGTGAAAGACGCGCTGAATGGTCTTAAGTTCAGCCGGAAGGCGTCTGGCGCCATTTCAAACCTCGTTAAGAACCATCACAGGGTTTTTACCCTGGCTGCACTTGAAGCTATGACTCTGCGTTCCAAAGCCCATTTCTTCAGGGCCGTAGAGGGTGAGGGCGGGGTTTGGAAAGGGGCGGGCGTCGATCTTGTCTGCCTGGCCCTTTCCGACGCAAGGGCGACGCGTGGAGGAGAGGACCCCGAGCTTCTTAAGGCGGCAAATGAGCTGCTGGACTTTTATTATGCGACATATATAAAGAAAAAGCCGAGACCCATCTTGAGCGGGAATGAAATAATGAAGGCTTTCAATATACCCGAAGGCAGGCTTGTAGGGGAGGTCATCGGCAAGATTTCCGAAGGGATCGAGAAAGGCATTGTTAAAAACAGGAAGGAGGCTATTGCCTATCTAAAAGAATGGTTTTCCCGGAAGGCTCAGGATGGCGATCTCCGATAGCGGCGTCTTTTTGCAAAAATGACGTTGACTTTTCAGGGCAGGAGCGTGTAAATTACGAAACTTGATACTCGATAGGGAGGCAAAAGCATGAAGAGCATCTTTTTAGCGGTCACTTGCTTTGCGATAGCAATGACGGTCGCCGGCAATTCAATAGCCAAAGTGAGGGATAAGAGAGTGGAGGATCTTGAGAAAGTGAGAGCGATAATAGAGACGAAATACGGCAACATGGAGATCGAGTTCTTTCCGGAAGCTGCTCCGGGACATGTCGAGAATTTCATAAAGCTCGCAAAGTCAGGCTTCTATGACGGCACCATTTTCCACAGGGTGATCCCCGGATTCATGATCCAGGGCGGGGACCCGAACACCAAAGGCCCGAATACGGCCACCTATGGGATGGGGGGGCCGGGCTACACGATAAAGGCCGAGTTCAACTCCATTTCCCACAAAAGAGGCATTTTGTCGATGGCCAGATCGCAGGATCCGGATAGCGCCGGGTCACAATTCTTTATTGTCGTCAGGGACTCCGATTTCCTCGACGGCCAGTATACCGTGTTCGGCAAGGTCGTAAAAGGGATGGAAGTTGCCGACAAGATCGTGAATCTTCCGCGGGACGGCAGGGACCTTCCGAAAGAGCGCGTGGAGATGAAGATTAAGATCATAGAGTGACGGCACGCCGGGTTATTCTTCCAGGATATCAAAGAGCGCTCGAAGCTCTTTTTTCTGTGTGTCGAAAAGGGAAGGGACTCGCTCGCCCCTTGGGGTCTTTTCCCTGCATTTGCAAAATTCTCTGATCGGCGTATCGATAAATAGTTTTCCGCGGTGCCAGGTAAGAGGGAATATCCTGCAGATTGTAGGGATTATTTTTTTCGGGAGCCTCTTCGTGATCCAGAGCTGAAAGAGGGAGCATCCGCGCTTTTCCCTGAGATGAAAGGCGCATCGTCCATCGCTTTTTCGCACCGATGTTTCCCTGTACGCCCCTCCTATGTAATCATCATCCTTCTTGAGTTCAGTTGAGAAGCAGTCCTCTATTTTTGCTCCAATCAGGGGTTCGATGAGCTTCCTGTGTTTTTCTATTAGCTTTAGGGTTGCGAGGTCCACGTCGCATCCGTACTCGCAGCATTCGTCGTTGCATTTCACCGCGCCGTAGCATCCGTCGCCGAAAAGCCCCTTCTGTGTTTTAGTCTTCGGATCCACGTGTCTTATTTTTATTTTATTCATTATCCGATCTCATGCCTCCGGACACTCTTTTTTATACATGCAGGGTTCTAAACGGGCAAATGGGAATTGAGAGGTGCGCTTGATAAACGGCATACAAGGATGAATTAGAGCGGATGGGAGAGCAATGGAGCTATCTCACTGCCTCCGCTGAGTGACGGCGTGCGTCACGGTCAGATTGTTTCTTACGTCGTTGACTCCCCATGTGTACCAGGCATCCGCTTCGGCGGCGTTCTTTTCCGCGTCGCTCTTTACGCTGCCGTCAAGGGTTACCACCCAGTTTTTGACGGAAATCTTTATTCCGCTTTCGTTAACGAGGCTGTCTTTCTCAAGCGCTGTGCGTAGCGCGTCTTCTATCTCATCGTCGGAATCTTCTTCGGCGGGGGATACTTCAAGGCTGTTTATTACGTCCGTGGTCCCCGGGATCCACCATGCGAGCGTGCCTGCAAGCCGCTTGTGGCTAAGTGACGGCACGGTCCCCTCGATGTCGATAATGCCGTCATGTACTTCCGCTCTTATGTCGCATGATTGAAGCGTCTGTTCTTCAGTTATCGCATCTATCAGATGGTCTTTTATTTCGGCGTCGCTCATCGCGCTTGAGGGCCTGACTTTGAGCCTGTCGATTACTCCGGACAGGCCTTCGAGGCTCATGGCTATGAACAGGGCGCGCTTTTTCAAGGCTATCCCATCCACGGTCCCTTCAATTACCACCGCGTTACCTTCTTTGTTCAAGCGTAACGGATTTTTTTTAAGGTCTATATGAAGCTTGTCGGTAAGCGCAGCCTTTAACGCCTCTATCGGTCTCTGTTTCGTCATCAAAGATTCACCGTTTTTTATGCCGCCATTTTAAAGATTTTTTTCAGAAAGAAAGATCTAAGCCGGCAGCGTAGTCCGGTTTCAGCCGCTCGCCGGCGCTTCAAGACCGGCGAAGCGCAGCGCTCGCGTGCATTGTCATTCCTCATCCACGTAGAGGAGTCCGGCCAGTGATTCGAAAAAAAGTATAGCAGAGCGTTTTGGAATTCACAAGGCTTCTTTTCCTTTGGAAGCTTTGTTTTCTGAAAATGGCATTGTCGGGCGTCAACGCCACGGGCGATCGATTGGACGGGATTCTTGAGGTTGCTTTTTCGGATGGTTCCTTTATATTTTTTGTCAAAGGGCTTGCAATAATATTTTTAGTATGTTAAATTATTATTAATTAAAGCCTCTTTGTAAAAAGAGTGGGCGTATGCCCACTTTTTTGTTTGAGGGTTTTTCAAACCTGCGTTGTTCAGGCGTTCGGGGGTGCCGGGATGTGTTCGGAGCTAATCGTGTTTTCCAGTCTTGGAGGATGATTGAAGATAGAAGGGCTGGAAGACAGGATAAGAGGTCTTGCGGAACCGGTGGCCGAAGGTCTGGGGCTTGAAATTGTCGATGTAATATACACCGCGGAGTACGGCAAGCGCATACTAAGGGTATTCATAGATAAGGCCGGCGGCGTGACCGTCGAAGACTGCAGCAACCTGAGCCGCGAGCTGGGCACTGTTCTTGATGTTGAAGATCCCATACCGCAAAGTTATGCGCTCGAAGTCTCTTCCCCCGGACTCGACAGGCTTCTCACGAAGGAGAAGGACTTCAAGAGATTTACCGGCAAAAAGGTGAGGATAAGGACGAAAGAGGCTTTGGAGGGAAGGAAGAATTTCAAGGCGACGATCACCGGATCCGATGACGGCAGGGTGCTCATTAAAGACGCTGGCGGCAGGGTTTGGGAGATACTGCTTTCCAATATAGAAAAGGCAAGGCTTGAGATAGAAATATAACCGGATGAAAGACTCGCCAACTATTTTGATTATAATCAGCCGGAGGTTTTGATAAAATGTCGGTTAACTTAAGTCATCTGATCGAGCAGATAGGAAAGGACAAGGGAATAGACAAGAGTATTCTTGTCGATGCCCTTGAGTCCGCCATGCTCAAGGCCGCTGAAAAACGGTTCGGCCCGAATAAGGTCATCGAGGCCCATTATCAGGAAGAGGCCGGCGAGATAGAGCTTTTTCTTTTTAAGACGGTCGTGGCCGAGGTCGCCAATCCCGACATAGAGATTTCGCTCGAAGATGCCAGAGAACTCGACCCGGAGGCGGCCCTTGGCGACAGCCTTGGCGTAAAACTCGACTCGAAAGAGTTCGGCCGCATAGACGCCCAGACCGCCAAACAGATAATAATACAGAAGGTCAGAGATGCGGAAAGAAATATCATTTTCAGCGAATACAGCTCCAAGAAGGGCGAGATAATCACCGGGATAGTGCAAAGATTTGAAAAAGGGGACATAATAGTCGATCTTGGCAGGGCAGAGGCGGTCGTGCCAAAGAAGGAGCAGGTCAGGCGCGAGGGGTACAGGCAGGGCGAACGGATAAGGGGGATAGTGCTCGACGTTAAAAGCGAGGCCAAAGGCCCCCAGATAGTCATATCAAGGGCGCATCATGGCTTTCTTATGAAGCTTTTCCAGATGGAAGTGCCCGAGATATACGAGGGCATTGTGGAGATTAAGGGAGCTGCCAGAGAGCCGGGCGAGCGCGCGAAGATTGCGGTCGTATCGCACAACTCGGATGTCGATCCGGTAGGGGCGTGCGTCGGGGTCAAGGGATCGAGGGTACAGGCTGTTGTGCAGGAGTTGAAAGGCGAGAAGATTGATATCGTTCACTGGTCCGACGATCCGGCGATATTCGTAAAAAATACGCTGTCCCCGGCGCAGATATCGAGGGTTATAGTCGATGAGGACGAGCATGCCATGGAGGTCATTGTCCCTGATGATCAGCTTTCCCTGGCCATCGGGAAGAAAGGGCAAAACGTAAGGTTGGCCGCCAAGCTTACGGGCTGGAAAATAGATATTCATACCGAAAGCGAGGCCAGGGGGACAAGAGAAGGTTTGAGCCCGGAAGAAGCTCTGAGGAAAGAGGTGGAGGCGGCCGGCTTTCGGGAGGCGAAGGAAAGGGCTGAGGCAGAGTCAGCCGCAAATACGCTCGTTGAGTTCGGAGCGGACAAGGCCGTGGCGGATGCCCTGGTTGAGGCTGGTTTTACCGCAAACAAGCTCTTGAGCGCCTCCAAGGAAGATTTGACGAGGAAGGTAAAGGACATCGGGGATGAAGAAGCCGAGGCCCTTCTTTCAGCGGTAAAAGAGCGCTACGGCAAAGAGTAAATGCCTCAAAGAACTTGCATCGGTTGCGGAAACGTTTATGAGAAATCATCTCTCGTCCGTCTTGTTTCAGACGCCGGAATCGTAGGGCCGGATTTTTCCGGTAAAAAGACCGGAAGAGGGGCTTATCTCTGCCCGAAAAAAGAATGCGTTGAAAAGGCCTGTAAAAAAAAAGAATCTTTTTCAAGGGCCTTCAGGCGTAAGAGCGTTTTACAGGAACAGGAAAAAATCCGGCTTTCGACCGTTTTTTTTAAATCGAGCCATTAACTTTCATTAGGAAATTATCGACATATGACGGAGAAAGAAAAAGAAAAGCAGACTGTAGACGAAAAGCGGATAAAACCTTCCGTCATACGGAGAAGGACCGCCCCGAAGCCTGTTCTTCCAGTCGAGGAAAAAATCGAGACGAAGGCTGAAGAGAAGCCCGGCCCGCATGTGACAGCCGTCCCTGCGGCAGCGCCGGTCGAGGCTTCGCTTGCGCCGGTTACGGCTGTTCCGACAGGAGCCGCTGCCGAAGAAAAGAAAGAAAAAAAGGATGAGAAAAAGGGAAGGTTGAAGAAACCTAAAGCGCCTGAAGAAAAAAAGGAGACTCCCAGGAAAGGCACTCCAAGAAAAGTAAGGGAAAAGACGCCGGAAGAAATACTTGCTGAGTTTAAAGTTGAAGAGGCAGAGGAGAAGTCTGATGTCGTACCTGCCGTCGAGGCGAAGACGACTGAAGAACGGCCTCAGGCCGTTGCTGAAAAAAAGCCGTCAGAGGAGAAGGTACCCGTAAAAAAGGAAGTAAAGGTTTTTGAGAAAGAGGCGGAGTTAAAGAAGTTCTTTGCCCCCAGGCGTCCAAAGAAAGAGAAGTATCAGACAAAAGAACAGGCCAGGGTCAGGTCTCAGGCAAGACCTTTAAAAAAGACCGAGATTACGGTGCCCAAAGCCGCCAAGAGGGTAATAAGGATCGCCGATGCCATAAGCGTAGCAGATCTTTCGCAGAGGCTTGGCGTTAAGGCGAGCGAGATAATCAAGAAACTCATCAGCCTCGGCATCATGAGTACCGTTAATCAGCTTATCGATATCGATGCCGCTACTGTCGTGGCGCAGGATTATGAATTTGAGGTCGAAAGCAGCGCCGTCGAGGAAGAATCCCTCATGGAGCCGGGGATTGAGGCCGCCGAGGCCGGCGCGCTCCAGCCGAGGGCCCCTGTGGTCACCGTAATGGGACATGTCGATCACGGAAAGACTTCTCTCCTCGACGCCATAAGGAAAACGAACGTCGTAAGCGGCGAAGCGGGCGGCATAACCCAGCACATCGGCGCTTACCATGTCCATCTTGAAAAAGGCGATGTGACTTTTCTCGACACCCCCGGTCACGAAGCTTTTACGGCAATGAGGGCAAGAGGGGCGAAGGTTACGGACATAGTGGTGCTTGTCGTGGCCGCTGACGATGGGGTCATGCCCCAGACGGTGGAAGCCATAAACCATGCGAAGGCGGCCAACGTTCCTATGATAGTTGCCATAAATAAGATAGACCTTCCGCAGGCGGACCCGGGCAGGATAAAAAACGAATTGACCAAATACAGCCTTGTCCCGGAAGAGTGGGGGGGAGATACCATATTTATAGAGGTGTCCGCGAAAAAGGGGATAAAGATCAAAGAGCTTCTCGAGCTCATTCTTCTGCAGGCGGAGGTGCTTGAGCTGAAGGCGGCCCCTCAGGCCTCGGCAAAAGGCGTTGTCGTCGAAGCCAAGCTCGACAAAGGGCGCGGTCCGGTCGCTACGGTGCTAGTTCAGAACGGGACGCTGAGGGTTGGCGATGCAGTCATATCCGGCGTCCATTTCGGAAGGGTCAGGGCCATGATCAGCGACTGGGGAAAGAGGGTCACCGAGGCCGGGCCGTCCATGCCTATAGAAATACTGGGACTCTCCGGCGTTCCGCAGGCAGGAGATACCTTTATGGCGGTGAAGGATGAAGCCACCGCAAAGCAGGTAGCGAATATAAGGGTTAAGAAGAGCCTTGAGAAAGACCGGATTAAGACCGCCAAGGTCAGCCTCGTAGACCTTTATGACAAGATAAACAAAGGCGAGGTGAAGGAGCTTAATCTCGTCATCAAGGCCGATGCGCAGGGTTCGATCGAAGCGCTAAAGGAGGCGCTCGGAAAACTTTCCACGGATGCCATAAAGCTAAAGGCGATACACACCGCCGTTGGCGGAATAAACGAAGGCGACGTCATTCTCGCCGCGGCCTCTAACGCGATAGTCATCGGCTTCAACGTCAGGCCGGAGCCGAAGGCCCAGGCGCTCGCTGAAAAAGAGAACGTCGATCTCAGATTTTATACGATCATCTACAACCTGGTGGACGAAATAAAGAGCGCCATGGAAGGCATGCTTACGCCGGTCGTAAGAGAAGAAGTCATTGGCAGGGCCGAGATAAGGGATGTCTTCCGCATAACTAAAGTAGGCAATGTCGCAGGGTGCTTCGTTACGGACGGAAAGGTCACGAGGCACGCCAAGGTTCGCCTTATAAGGGACAACGTGGTAATATTCGACGGAAAGCTT